>JBMFNT010000016.1:0-18829 GCA_049970015.1 Candidatus Micrarchaeia archaeon | reverse complement strand
GCTCAAGGCTTGTGGAGAATGAGGATATTGACTTATTAGTGAGAGAGGGTTATGGGATAAATTATGTAAGAAATTCTTAAATAATATTAGAAATGGTCCTAGAAGCATAGAAATTGGCAAGGTGCATGTATTCCACACCTGACCGCACGTTGATGTTAAGGAAGTGCTAGCAAACCCAGAATTCGTGGATAGGATACCATTCGCAAGGCTGGAGTATGTAATATAAACAAGTGGCTGGCAAGTGCAGAGCATGACAGTGGATTGATTGCAGTTGTGACATATGTGATTATAGGCCTGTTTATATAGATGTGCACCATTTATTAATGCTACAAGTGGCTGGCAAGTGCAGAGTATGACAGTGGATTGATTGCTGTTGTGACATATGTGATTATAGGCCTGTTTATATAGATGTGCACCATTTATTAATGCTTATTCCCATATTATTAATATGGGTTCAAACAATGATTCATGGTCTGGTACGCTTGCGTTTATACTTGCATCTATTGGATCAGCAGTAGGTTTGGGAAACTTCTGGAGGTTTCCTTACATAATGGGCCAATATGGGGGTGGAAATTTTATCATAGTATACCTTATATGTGTGCTGCTTGTAGGAATCCCTCTTATGCTCATTGAGATTTCAATTGGAAGACGTTTTAAAAAATCTTTGGCTGGCACTTTTGATGAGATCAGCAAAAAGTACAGGATGCTTTGGCTCATACCTTTTGTACTAATGATTATTATAATGAGCTTTTATGTAGTCGTATCTGGGTGGACACTTAACTATGCAGTAAACACATTTCTCGGCAACACAATGCACTTCGCGGAGTATTCAAATACATACAGCGGAGTGTATTACTACTGGATTGTCATTATGCTCACTTGCATTATAGTCATGGCTGGGGTAAAGTCTGGGATTGAGCGTGTGAGCAAACTTTTAGTTCCAATGCTATTCATAATAGCACTGGGTCTGGCAGTATTTAGCATTTCACTGCCCAATTCAAGCAAAGGGTTGGATTTTTATTTCAAGTTCGAGCCCCAGAAATTATTTACACCCGATATCTGGCTTATTGCAATTGCGCAAGCAGTATTCTCTTTATCTGTTGGGTATGGCCTAATGCTCACTTATGCATCATATGTAAGAACAAAGGAATCGCTCCTTAAAGACTCACTGGTGATCGCAAGTGCAGATACATCACTTGCCCTATTGGCCGGCTTGTTCATATTTCCTGCAGTGTTTGCTTTTGGCTACAATCCTAGTGCCGGTACTGCGCTAGCATTTACTGTGCTACCTTCAATATTTGAGGTTATGCCATATGGTGCATTAGTAGGTACTGCTTTCTTTATACTCCTATTCATAGCCGCGCTCACATCATGCATTGCATTTCTCGAGTTCATCGTTTCAAACCTTGAGTATAAATTTAAACTCACCAGAAAAACCTCCGTTCTTGCTGCTGGTATTGTGGTCTCAGTTCTTGCAATCCCATCAGCTTTCTCATATACTCCCCTAAAAGTAGAGTTGCTTGGCAAGCCATTCTTAGATGCAGTTGATTTCTATTTTGTATCATTAGGCGCACCAATATCAATATTAGTAATATGCTCTTTGTTGTGGGTATGGAATATGGATGATTATCTCAAAGAATTAGATGGGCATACAAAAATTATAGGAAGGCATTTGTATTTCTGGTGCAAATATATAATCCCACTAACAGGTGTCATTCTTTTTTTGTTAGCACTCCAGAGCACTTTTGGGTGGCAAATTCCTATATAGAAGATGAAACTGCATGCTTATACTCCGATGCCCACCTGCAAAATTCACAATCCTCATTGCTATCAGGCATAGCTCCATTAAGTATTTTTATTGCGCTCTTAAATAGCTTTAACCCATCTTCAGGAACAACATTGCACTTTACTATGTAGGTTTTGAATACGATTTTCCCATCGCTTTGAACAGAGTGGGGTGAATAAAATAAGAGATATGCGTAATTCTCTGTTTTGTAGCCTTGCTTTTGGAGCAAAAATGTGTATATACTGATTTGATCTTGATAATATTGTGCCATTTTTTCATAAGTATTTTCTCTTTCAAACCCCATTGTTTTATAATCGAGCACAACAAGCCGGTCATCATCTTTTCTCACTAGTATATTATCAACTGCGCCTCGCAGTACATTCCCATCAGCATCCGTCCAAGAGAGACCGCCATTCGGAGCCCTCCACGACCTAAGTGTTTCAATATCTGAAAACAAGGAATACTTGTCTTTCAGTGGATTTAACTCGGGCGGCAAGCTGTTTCTAATAGCATAACTGTCAAAATACCTTTTTAGTAAAGCATCGATACCTGACGGGAGTGAAGGAAATATTGGGGTTGGTCTTTTTACTTTCTTCACCAGATGCAACCAGAAACATCTGGGACACTCATTGTATAACGCGAGGGATGATGGGGACAATTTCCATGGCATGTTAACCCCTCTCATTTTTAACATTAATGCCAAATATTGACAACTTGAGGAATAAAAGTGCCCTTAGTATCCATTCAAGCAGTATTGGAAATGACACATACTTAAAAAGCTCAGGAAGTAGGTTTAATACTTCACCATACCTGCTCATAAGAGAGTTTTTGATAAAAAATGATGGGTCAACAATGAAGCTGGCCAATATTGCTAGCCCAACGAGCTTGACAAAAAAAGAGGAGCTGTTAAATTCGCTCATACCCTGTCAACTACCTTTATTTCTTTCATATCTGATATTTCCTTTTCTATATTAACTAATAGTGAAACGCCAACATACCACTTGTAGTTTGCTGCTATCTCAGGATAGGGTGTAACAATTGGAAGCTCAAAATCAAATATTTCCTCCTTGTCAAATACCTTATCTTTGCACAACTCAACATATCTTTGACTAACAAACATTGTCTTTGTTTCACCAGTAGAGAGCATTGTTATCGGCTTTTGTCCCCATACTGCAACTATAAGCGATTCTGCCTTTGTAGGTCCATCCAAGTTTATTTTTACTTTGCCTTTCACTAGTTGGCCTGTTGTATATGCTGGCTGATCCAGCAAGATAGCAATTTTTTTATTTGCATCATCTTTTTCTTGCAGTTCTGCCTTTGATCCAGAAACTGCCTGTGGTGGGTCATCGTCCCCTATTATATAATCATAGGTCCTTTCCAGAGAATTGCCCCTGCTGGCATCCTGTACTCTAGGCATTGGTTTAGGTACAAACATATCTAATACCATTGTATCCACTCCAATAAGAACTTCACAGTAAATCTTTTAAATTCTTAGGATCATTCAGAAACCTACTATGGAATCATTTATAAATACAACCTGATATATAATAGCTTATTGGGTAACACCCAATAAAAAGAGATGAAAAACATGGAAAACAGAGGAAGAGGGTTTGGTGGAGACCGACCCATGTATGACGCAGTCTGTTCCGATTGTGGAGCAGCATGCCAGGTTCCCTTTAAACCTACAGAGGGAAAACCTGTATATTGTAGGGATTGTTATAGAAAACACAGGCCAAGATTCTAATAAAAAAGAATTAGGTTAGGTGTTCGAATTTTTTTTGTTTTTGTTTACTATTGTTCATAGCGAGAAATCACTCGTGCCAAATACTCTATTGTTGTATCCGTTAATTTTAGGTTTCCATCCTTAATGAAGAAATACTTATCTACATCTATTGCAGAATCTTTCTTAACTTGTTCAAGGTATGTTTTCCATTCTCCAATTGGACAAAATATGGGGCTCAATGAAACCTGCCTAAGTCCATCTCTGCTCTTTGCAGCTATTGAAGATGCCATTAGCAACTCATCTAACTCTTCACTACGAAACGGTGAATCAAAAAACACTGCTGTACCACTCATTTGTAGTGCCTCATTGAATGAGATCTTCTTGTCAATGTATGGTTTAATGTTCACTAAAGGAAGCTCATTTGCCTCTCCCCTATCTTTTGCCCTCATAAATGGCTTGCTAAACCTACTAATTACAGATTTATTCAATGCTCCAGAGTGCCTCTCGGCTACCTCTATAGCTCCAGTTGCCATAGTACCACCACTCCGAAATTAAATGTGTAAAGCAATCGCTGTGAACAAATATAAATCTACTGTTTAAAATCATCTATGCAACAGCTTGAGCTGTTATTTACCCTAATTCCTGGAATAATCTTGTTTTTGTATGGTATACAACACTTGAAGCAATAAAGGAAGCATATCTAAAAAGAGCTTAAGAAAATGAAAGAAAATGACAGCAGGTTACGGGATGTCCAACCTTGAGAGTATCAGTTTGCAGGTCAGGGAGATAAGAGAACTGATCGAATCCTGAGTGGGTATAACATTTTTTAAGGTTTGATTCATAATTTTATTTGGTGAAAGATATGCCAGTTGAGTTTGAGGAGTTTAAAGGAAACAAGTTGATTGTGCTAAAGCGCACTCCGGATGACAGGTTTCCTTTTAAGTTTGGTAAGGGTAAGGCAAGGCTCATAGTTGATAATTTTGAGCAAATAAAGAAATTTGCCCAAGAGGAGTAAGATGAAAAACAAGGCCTTATGGAGAGGTAAGATTTCCTTTGGGCTCGTGAATATACCTGTTAGGATTTATCCGTTGGCCGCAGCTTCTGGGCGCATGTTTACATTAATCTGTAGGGAACATTTGGTTCCAGTACATCACGAAAATGTATGTGAAAGCGGGCACAGGCTTCAGGACAAAGATATTGTGTTTGGAGTGAAGATGGAAGACCGGTACATACCCATAGAAAAAGATGACCTTGAAAAGATGCGCCCACTAACATCTAAGAGGATGCAAATCATCCGATTTTTGCAATCTTATGATGTGGATGAAATATACCTAAAAAGCAAGTATTATATTGTGCCTATGAGAGGAAACATAAGGGCATACTCATTGCTGAGGGATGCTATGGGTGAGACGGGATTAATAGGGTTTGGCAAGGTAATGATAAGGAAAAATGAACGGTATGCAATAATCAAACCATATGGCAAGGTAATTCTAATGTATACTTTATATTACCCAGAGGAAATAAAGGAAATTGTTAACATACCTGCTAATATGAAAGGGAGATATAGTAAAAGAGAGCTTGATGCTGCAAGAGAGCTACTAATGCACATGCAGGGAAGTTTTTCAAAAGATATTATGAAAGATGAGTTTAGGGATGCAATAAAAGCATATTTAAGTGCAGTTAAGTTAGGGAAGTCTATCCCTTCAGAGAAAGATGAATTGCCATTGCGCGGTAATCTGCTTAGGTTATTGAGAAAAAGTATAAGAAAAACGGCCAAGCTGTAGATTTACACCTGTTTTTTCCAATGCTCATCATACTTAACTGCATATTCAACAAAATTAACCATTATCTGTGCAGAATTGAATATTGCACTTGGGATTAACACAGAGGCTTGTGCATAACACTCATCATCAGTGAGCTTTCCCTTTATTTTTTGATCTGGCTCAGTACCAAATGCATCAACACTCCTAAACTTCTGCGTGTTTCTTGCGATGCCGTTTACAAATTCTTCTATCTTTGAATAAACATTTTCAGGTGTCCAGGTATGATCCTTCTCTGGCGGTGCCAAAGGGCTGCTATCCCATATTGTTATATTCATCTTGCCTTTTCCACGCTGAATATGTGGGTAATCAGCGCGCTTCGCCCATTGCTCAAGAGAGTCAAGCTTTCCGAGAAATAGTGTTGGCCCATGTGGATCATTATGAACATGTGCAGGAACATGTAGATCAGATACCAGATGTACGATATGTCCCAAGGCACAGAATGCATTCCCATATTCCTCTTTTTTGTAATATGCTAAAGCAAGATCCCAGTATGCTTTTATTCTATCAAGGGCACTCTGGAATTTTATACCAAGCTCATCTATATTAAGACCCCTGTCATTTTCAGGACGTGTCAGGTCATAAAAGTGCGCCATGTATGGCCTATTTATTACATCATCCTCAACAGAACCCCTAATCTTTTTCCAAAACTTGGCAACAAACATAAAAAATCGCTCAAAAAAAGTTAGGGAACTATCTTTAGATACAATCTTCATATATTCATCTTCTGTATATTTTGATGGCTTTTTGAATAAATCATCTAACTTTTCTCCGGGCATAAATACATAATCTTCTCCTTTAGCACCTACCATTATATGCAATGTGTATTTTATTAACATAGGATGATTGGTTAGCTTTGCTGCCTCATATGCGATGTACTCATGGCAAGAACCCTGGCTTTTAAGAATTTTGCTAACCTCCTCCTGTGCATCCTCATAGGAGATCTGCTTGTTTTTTGAGTTTTCATTAGGGTACTTTAACTCAACATTATTCCATTCAATTATCTCTCTGGATGGAAATAAAAAAGATGGATATGGCCCAATATCAAATTTTATGATCGCAGGCCCTATGGGACAGGCAAATGCAGGTTCAATAAGCAGAGGTGCCCTTAAAACCTCCCTAACCTTGTTGAGCGTATGCTTAATTCTCTGTTTAGCATTAGTATACGCATCTTTCATAATTTAATATTTTCTATCAGGATGTATTTAAAATTTGTTATTACTAGATTTCAAAAAGTTGGTTATTTTCTCAAGCCCTCCTTTTGTGACATATGCACCATAATATTCCGTTTTACCTAATACCATCACATATTTTTTGCGTATATCGAGTAGAAGAAATACTGGGGATATATCTGTAAGGTTCTCCAAATTGTTGCCATTCACGAAAAGCAATGCATCATTGTTGTTATTTTTCATTAGTACGATCGCAAACTCCTTCCTGCTTGGCTTTATCTTATAAATCTTTGTAGTTAGCTCTTCACCAAGCAAATCTTTCACAGTACCCTTCCACTTACCATAAAATTGTACTAATTTTATGTCACAGTATCTTTTCTTTTTTACTCCTTCCCCAAATACGTGCAATATTACGAATGAGGACACAATAGGAAACATACGCACTGCATGTCTGCCATTAACGAACATATCTACCGTAGTCACATTTCTACTAGCCTTTAGTATTGATTCTTTACCATCAAAATATATCTGAGCTGGATTAGACTCAAGGGATATTAGCAGTCTCTTGTCTGCCATTACGGCAATCACTTCTGATGAGAACATTTCTGTTTGATTGTTCATCATTACATATTTAGGTACAATACAATCATCCTCTTTACTTTTACCAAACAAGATAGATGCGGGTATACCACTTTTTAGTGCTATATCCACGTTATATTCGTTTATATTCATTGGTACGGGGATTATCCTGGCAGGCATTACTGCTTTGTAATCGTATATTGATTCAAATAATGGGAGAATGAACTTTGAGAATTTCACCCCGCTATTGAATCTCTCTTTTTCAATCTTGCCTATTTTCTTTTCAATCATGAATATATATTGTATATTGATATATATAAATATTTCTGAAAGAATATATAATGAATAAAACTATTAAACAAGATGTATTACCATGACATCAATTACAGCATATAATGTGCACAAAGATGTATGCGATGAGATAGAACAGAAATATAAGGTTGATGTAAGAAGAATTACAGATGACATAAACGAAGACAATGTTGATGAGAATGCGGATATTTTCATAGTCAGGTATACGCATAGGTTTATTGGTGGTAGTACCATTTTAAGTAAGGCAAAAAAACTGAAGTATCTTTTAACTACTAGTACGGGTGTTGATCATATAGATATAGACTATTGTAAAAATATGGGTATCAAGGTTATCAATTGTACTGATTATGCAAAAAATGCTGTTGCAGAGCTTGCAGTGTGTGCAGCGTTCTTTGGCTTGAGAAATATATACGCCGCTAGCATTGCTGGGAAGAAGCTTGATTATTCAAACAACTACAGGTATCTTGGGCAAGAATTATATGGCAAAACTTGTGGAGTGATGGGTACTGGTAAAATAGGCAGTTGTATTGCAGAAAAGCTTATCTCTCTTGGGTGTAATGTTATTGCATATGACATTCTGGAGAAGGATGAATTAAAGGCAAAGGGAATAAAATATGTCCCATTAAACAACCTGCTTAAGGACTCTGATATCATATTTCTTGCCCTGCCACTGACAAAGAGCACTTTTCACATAATAGATGATAAAACACTCCAGAATACTAAAGACGGTTGTTCTATAATAAACGTAGGGAGGGGTGAATTGATAGATAATTTTGCACTGTACAACAATATTGGCAGAATTGGGTTTGCTGTTCTGGATGTTGTTGAGGGAGAATCTGAGATATTATCAGGCAATGCCTCTGGTATCATAAAACAACTTGCAGAAAGGCCTAATGTATACCTCTTTCCACATATAGGTGCACGGACAAAAGAAGCAGAGATAAACAAGAAACATGAGATTATTGAGATAATCGGGTCAATAATTAACAAGTGAAGCTGCTTACCCTTCATTAACTTTTATACCACTTGTCCTAAAAAACTCTAGTGTTTTTTCAAGCTCCTTTACCGCATCAGCATAGCTTGTAAAAGCTGGCTTAAAAACAACCCGCTTTAGCTTATTTCCATAATATATCTTTATCCGTGGCTTTAGTAAGTAACACAACCCTCTCTTATATTTTACTTCTTTAACATCTTTCATGTTTATTATAGTATCAGTATTTGAAAACCTGCCAAGTACTGGTCCGATCCTCTTTCGTAGCTCTTCTACAAAGCCTTCCTCACATATCTGGATCTTGTTTCTGCTAAGCAGCATAACTCCAGTTCTGGTCCTTACCCGCAACATACAATGCTATTAACCCGAGAATTAATAAAAAACTACTTGCTGATAAAGCAAATGTTGCTGGGAGAGCTGGTTATCATAAACTTTCCGCCTGCTTTCCTTACAATAATTCTTCCATCTACTATTAAGTCCGCATTTTTTGGTGAGAGTATTCTAACAAAACTTGTTCTTTCTGAAAATGGTCTTACATTTCTAAAGCATGGGCATATAGGAGTTATTGCGAGCATTTTAGAACTGATGGGAAGGGCTTTGCCCCCTGCAGAATATGAGTAGGCTGTTGAGCCAAAAGGCGTAGATATGATCACCCCATCACCTTTTATTTTTAGCTTGCGATGCTGAGTTTTGCACTCAATTTTGACCACTCTATGATCTCTCGTATGAAAAACAACATCATTTATGGAATAAGCAACTGTCTTCTTTCCCTTGCTAATCTTTAACACTGGCAGTCTGACACACTTTCTATTCAGGTAGTTCATCAATCTGCGTTTCCAGTTATTCCGTGCGAGTTGTGCCCTAAAACTTGATCCTGAACCTATGAGTAGCACTTTCCCTGATAGGTATGGCAGGTAGTAATATAATGTACCATCCCCGCCCACAACAATCGTATAATCAGGACTACTCTCGTCATAAATATATCCTTTTGATATGAGCATTTGCTTTACTTTTTTACCTGTTGAAATTGCCCATTTCTTCTTTCTGTTAACGAGCACTTTAAAAGATGATGACATAAAAGAGATAATGATTAAAAAAATAAAAGTTTATTCAAAATCGCTGGTATTTATATCAGGCAGTTCACTCGTTAAGCCCAGATCACTCTCTGCTGAGTCAATGTCGCTTAACATTTGATCCAAATCAGATGTATCAAGCTCAGGCTCGGATGTAAGCGCTTCATCAACTTCCAGATCAGGTACATCCTCAAAAGATGACTCGCTCCCTTCCCTTTCCATTTCTTCCAATGTTGAAACATCTTTCTCTATGGCCCCTTTACTGTCTGTGACGCACCCGATAATGAAAGCAAAGATGATAAGTAAAGAAACTAACTTGCTGTCCATCTAATCACTTCTCTCATCTGTCTCATTTGTCTCATTCGCGCCGGATTCACCGCTCGGAGCTAAAAGTGCCCTAAATGCTAATTTGACTTCCCTCACTTCATCTACAAGCATCTTCCTTGCTTGCACAAGATGGGTATGCCCCTCCTGGAAGTTTGTATCTGCACCGCTTATAGTGCTTATCTCCATAAATGCATTTCTCGCAAGTTCAAGTTCTGCACGCACTTCTGCCATTTTCTGCTCTGCATTTGCTATTGCCTCCCTTACTTTGCTTACATCATATCCTTTCTGCTCTAGCTGGTTAGCCCTCTTATCTGCCCTTTCAAGGAAAGACTCAAACCTATTGACCATATTTTCAAACCTTGCCACAAGCAGAAGCCCTGTATGTTTTTTCAATACTGCACGTGATCTACTCCAGCTGTCCTTTAACTGTTTAACAACATCTCTAAGTTCTGCTTTTGTTTCTGCGAGCTCAACATCAGACTTTAATGCCTCAATCCCTGCAATCTCGCTCTCAAGCTCAGAAAGCATTACTTTTTTATCTTCCTCGCTTAATACTGTTGATTTATCTACCTTTTCTGCCAATTTCTCTATGTGAGAGATCATCAAGTCTATTAGTCTGCTCACATATGTTTTTGCAGCATCAACAGCAGGCCCAGATTCATTTGCATTTAAGCTTGAAAATTTCTCACGCGATCTTTCCCACTTAGTTGAAGCTTCTTGGTACTGTTCTTGCACTTTTGTTTGCTCTGCATTATGCTTCTCTATTCTTGCTCTTATCGCTTCAACATTTGTTGCATTTGCCTGTACAGCTGTGGAAGGTGGTACCAATGTCTTCTCTGAATCATCGAGCCTGGTCGATACAGGGCTAATTCCGCGGTTATCTGCCACAACCAATCCAGCAAGCAACCCCATCACGAGCAGGGTCGCGAGCAGGCTACTCATTTTCATAGATATCACCGCAATGTCTTATGTGGAAACAATATTTATCAGTTTCAGGAAACCTTGGAAACTTCAGGTTTTTTATCAAAAAACCCACCCAGGTATATCTTAATCACCTTACCGAACCGTTCTCTTCGCACGAGGAATCTCGCCTCCATTCTTCCTAACACCTTACTCAAGTGGGATTTCCGCATATTGAGTTGTGATGAAAGCTCCTTTTGTTTTATTCCTGGATTCTGTCTAACTGCACGTAATATTTCTTTTTCATATCCTGATAGAGCAGCTATTTTCTTTTCAAAATCATCCACATCCCATATCTCACTCTTCCCATGTTTTTTCCCTGCAAATATCTTCATGTATATAAGATATGATACCAACAGCAGAAACACTATCACAAGATACAGCATAAAACCCGAAGAATCTGAAGCCCCATACCTTACAATGTAGACTGGTTCAGGCCCTTCCCAGACTATGCTATCAGAAGTAATTTTACCTTCTGGATAGACTTTGTACAATTTCACATCTGGAGAATAGTAAAGCTTATGCTCTGATACATTCAAACCCTTGGTGTATAGGACAAATTCTCTGTAACCATCTGTTTCTGGTATTTGATACTTTACCTTAACTATGTAGAAAGTGCTATTCCCAAACAAAGAGAGCGTACCATTTTCAACACTGTACTTGACATCCCCTTGATCTGAAACCGCATAAACAACAGTTCCAAAATCTATATCCATCGTATATCGTGTTTCGTTTGTCCTGATAACATATACAACAGATGCAGTGTCATCAATGTACGAAGTAAGTGTTGCCATTGCTAACATAATCAGGAGCATAAGAAACTATGTGTGAGAAACAAATATAATAGTTTGACCCGAATTAGGTTAGATTAGGTTAGGTGAGAAAATGAAAAAAGTGGTAATGGTAATTGCACCTGTAGGGTTTAGGGATGAAGAATTGCTCATACCTAAAAGAATTCTGGAGAGAGCTGGTATTCATGTCGACATTGCAAGCACAAAAAAAGGTGCCTGTAAAGGGATGCTGGGCAATACTGCTGAAGCAAATTTAGGACTTAGTGATATAAATGTGAGTGAATATGATGCAGTGATGTTTGTTGGCGGCCAAGGAACACCAATTATAAGGAAAGAGGACAAGGCAATAGAAGTTGCAAGAGAGGCATATGTGAATGGAAAGATAGTTTCTGCAATATGTTGGGCACCAACCACTCTTGCAAAGGCAGGATTACTAAAAGGCAAGAAAGCCACTGTATGGGTCGGTGATGACCCAGAATATGGAAAAAGTACACCGGATGTATTAAGGCAATACGGTGCAAAATATGTTAATGAAAGCGTGGTTGAGGATGGAAATATTGTTACCGCGGATGGTCCAAGAAGTGCTGAGGAGTATGCGAATGTAATATTAAGAAAACTTATGAAAAAGTAATATAGTTATGAAAGTGGGTACTTGTGGGTGGGGGTACTTCCCGGAGAAAGGAGATAGATTAAGGAATTATGTTAGAGCAGGCTACTCTGTTGTTGAGGTTAATTCAACATTTTATAGAATACCGCGCGAGAGCACAGCAGCTAAATGGAGGGAAAAGGTTGATGAAATAAACAGTAAATTTGAATTCACTGTTAAGGTTTCAAAAATAATAACCCATCTTGATAAGTTTTCATCACAAAAGAGTGTTGATGCGTTTGAGCAGATGAAAGCTGTGGGCAAAGCCTTGCGTGCAAAAATACTAATATTCCAGTCTCCCCACAGTTTTAGGCCAACTGCCAATAACCTGAAAAATGCAGATGCATTTTTCAGCAGGATTGACAGAGAAAGGTTTATTCTTGGATGGGAGGTCAGATGGAAATCTGAGTGGACACGCGAGATTGTCTCTTCGCTTTTCAAGCGGTTGGATATTGTTCATGTTGTTGATCCATTGAGGCAGGATTCATACAACAGAAAATTTGGATATTACAGGCTGCATGGTTTTGGCACGCCTATGATGTACAATTATACATTCAGTGATGAGGAGCTTAGGGAATGCATCTCAAAAATTGGTATGAATAGCTACGTTTTGTTTAACAATTTTACGATGTATGATGATGCAAAGCGGTTTACGCAAATATTAAAAACAAAAGACTCCTAAAAGTCAAGTAATGAGTAGTGAACTTACCCCTGCAATGAGACAGTATTGGGAGATCAAAAAGGAGTATAGTGATTTTATAGTTCTGTTTAGGATGGGGGATTTCTACGAAACTTTCTTTGACGATGCAAAATTGATATCACATGAATTACAAATAGTGCTCACATCACGCGGCAAGGAAGATAAAAAAATACCACTTGCAGGCATACCTTACCATGCAATTGAACCTTACTTGAAGAAGTTAATTGATAAGGGGCACAAGATAGTAATCGTTGAGCAGCTGGAGGATCCAAAAAGAGCAAAAGGCATAGTGAAGAGAGGTGTAGTACGCATAATAACCCCTGGCACATTACTAGAGCCGTATCTGATAAATGAGACATCCAACAATTATATGCTTTCGCTATGGGAAGAAGGGGGAAAGTTGGGGGTATGCGCCTGTGATGTTTCAACAGGACAGGTAAACCTATATGAGACTAGCCCGGAGAATATCGAAACAGAGCTTGAAACACTTAAACCATCTGAGATAATTATGCCCAAGATTGATGGCAAGTTCAAGTGGATTGAGCAGATGAAAAGAAGCTATAATTTTAAGGAAACTTTGCTTGAGCATTACAAGTTTGATGAGAATAATGGAGAATATCTATTAAACAAGATACTGGGAGTAAAATCATTTAATGCATATGGGATAGAGTCATCCGTTGTGCTCAAGCGCGCCCTTTCAGGGCTCCTTTCATACCTTGAGTTTACTTTTTATGGAACTGGTAATGTCCACATTTCGCGAATATCCTATACTAATAAAAATGCCTACCAAATTCTTGATGCCACAACAATAAGAAACCTAGATCTCATCTACAATCAGATTGATGGCACACACAGGGGCACTTTATACAGCGTGTTGGACAAGACTGTAACTCCGATGGGTGGCAGATTGCTGAAGAAATGGATAACCCAGCCACTGTTTGACAAGGCCAAGATAGAGAAACGGCTCGACTTTGTCGAATTTTTCTTTAATGATATATTTCTGACAGAGGAAATCAGAAGGATACTAGCAGGAGTGGGTGATATTGAACGGATTGCTACGAGAATACTGTATGGCAATGTACAACCTCGTGAACTTCTCATGCTCAAGCAATCAATAATTGCATGGAAGAAGGTTTACCAGCAGCTCTCACAGCATTCCGCTCTAAAAGAGTTTTTGGTTGCAGGTGAAAACACAGATACTGTATGCACTTTTATAGACAACTGTATTGACGAAAACGCAAAGCAGAGTTTGCGTGAAGGCAACGTGATACGGCAAGGGTACTCTGAAGAACTGGACAAGCTCAGAAGCATGCTAAAAAATTCTACGGAATGGATACAGAAGTTTGAGGAAGAGGAGCGGGCAAGGACGGGCATCAAGAGCCTTAAGGTGCGCTATAACAAAATAATAGGATATTACATTGAGGTGCCTAAGACACAAGCTAACAACGTGCCTTCAGATTATGTAAGAAAGCAAACACAGGTTGCGTGTGAGAGGTATATATCATCAAAATTGAAGGAGACCGAAATTATGGTGCTCAATGCTGAGGAAAAGATATCAAAGCTTGAGCAGGAGCTATATGGCAGGCTCATTGATAGTATAAAGCCGTATGTAAATGAAATATATTCTCTTTCAAATGCTGTAGGTGAAATAGACATTTATTCGTGCTTTGCAAAGGTTTCATATGAAAACAACTATGTACGGCCAGAGATAAATGAAACTAACGAGATTATCATAGAAGATGGAAGACATCCAGTGGTGGAAAAAAATGTTACAAACTTTGTGAGCAATTCTGTACGATTAGACAATAACCAAAAAATAATGATAATAACAGGCCCAAATATGGCTGGAAAATCCACAATAATGCGTCAGGTAGCGCTTATAACAATAATGGCACATATTGGTTGTTTCGTGCCAGCCCACAAGGCAAGCATCTCGCTTGTTGATAGAATATTTACACGAGTTGGTGCAAGAGATGACATCGTTCGCGGTCAGTCAACATTTATGATGGAAATGACCGAAAGCGCAAATATACTAAACAATGCAACTGAAAAGTCATTAGTGATATTGGATGAAATAGGCCGTGGCACTTCAACATATGATGGAATTGCAATTGCGTGGGCAATCATTGAATATATTGCAAATAGGATAGGGTGCAAGACCATGTTTGCCACACATTACCATCTGCTAAACCTACTCTCTCTCAAGTACAGTTTTATAAGGAATTTCAATGTTGCAGTCAGTGAAAACCCTAATGATATTGTTTTTCTGCATAAACTGGTAGAAGGAGGTACTGATAAAAGTTATGGTATTCATGCTGCAAAAGTTGCTGGGATTCCACTTGAAGTTGTCATGATGGCAAGAGAGATATCAAAGCGGCTTGAAGAGAACGATTTTATACATAGGGAAACTCTAAGTCGGTTGACACGTGGCAGTTCAAAACTGGTTGACAAGAAGCAAACAAGTATAGATATATGGAGTGTGTGAGAAGGTTATGGGAAAAATACTACAATTACCAAAATTAGTTAGGGAGAAAATTGCTGCAGGTGAAGTTATAACTGCACCAGTGTCTGTAGTGAAAGAGCTTATCGAAAACAGCCTGGATGCAAACGCCAGCAATATAACTATTGAAATTGAGCGCGGTGGTAAAATCCTAATACGCGTGATCGATGATGGAGATGGTATGGATGTAGATGACTTGAAGATGTGTGCAAAGAGGTTTGCAACAAGCAAAATCAGCAATGAAACAGACCTTGAGAAGATATGCACGCTCGGATTCCGTGGTGAAGCTCTTGCAAGCATGGCAGTAGTTGGAGAATTATCTATCCAAAGCAATGGATATGCTGCTAGGTATGATGAACTAGGAGAGGTGGTCGGGGAGATCCAGAAAGGGCAGCTACAAAAAGGTACGTGTGTTGAGCTTAGGAACCTGTTTGGGAAAATGCCTGTAAGGCTCAATTTCCTCAAAAGCGATGCTATAGAAACATCAAAAATAACTGATTTGGTGAAGAGCTATTCTTTACTGTACAATCATGTGTCTTTTAGACTAGTAGCTGACAAGAGAGAGCTATTCAGGGTAAACAAGGAGAGCACAGAAAAGAGAGTATTCAATGTCCTGGGTAAGGAGGTACATGATAATGTAATCAAACTTGACCATCAAACACAGGATGTTATTATTGATGGATTTATATCAAAAGTAGGGTACTCAAGAAAAACACGTGATTTTCAGTTTGTTTTCATAAACGGACGCATTGTGAAATGTGATGCAGTTATAGAGGCAATAAAGAAAGGATATGCTGAGAAGTTATTCTTGGACAGGCATCCCGTTGTAATAATTAAGCTAAAAATAAACCCTCTATACATTGATGTTAATGTACACCCTACCAAAGAAGAACTAAGATTCAAGAATGAATATGTCATCAGCGATGCAATAATCAGCAGCGTCAGAAAAGCTATCGAATCTGTGCCGGGTGTAATAGAAACTGGGTTTGAAAGCACTTTCTCAAAATCAACACACACATATGAGATTGATAAAGGTGTGCAGACATTACTTTCTACTGAGCAGACAACCATAGGGCAAGTTGATCCAGTAGAAGTGCCTATAAATCAGTTTTATGAAATTTGTGTTCTTGGCCAGGTCAACAGAACATATATCCTAGGTTATGATTCAAAAGGTATTGTACTGGTGGACCAGCACGCGGCACAGGAACGCTCATTGTTTGAGAAGTTTATGACACAGCTTGAGAAAAATGCAATCACTGTTAATTCATTAGTGCAGCCATATGTGTTTGAAACGAACGAAAAAGAGGAGGAAGTTATAAATAGCAGCAATGCACTTTTTGAAAGTATGGGGTTCAAGATTGAGCGCATAGGCAAGCATGAATTTGCATTGTTAACCATACCTGCTGTGTTTGGAAGATCTGATCCTGCAGAAATAATATGGGATGTTATAGATGAGTTTAACACACACTCTCTTGCAGAATATGGTAGAGAGGAAATATTCAATAAGGTTGCAACACGCGCATGCAGAAGCGCTGTTAAGGGAGGAGATGTACTATCTCTTGCAGACATGAAGCGTATAATAAATGAGTTGGGAAATTGTAAAAATCCATACACATGCCCACATGGCCGACCCACCTTAATAAGGATGAGTTGGGGAGATTTGGAAAAGAAATTTAAGCGTAAGGAATAGTATGCAATATTTATAATATTCTCATGAAATTAATAGATATGTCAAAAACTATAATAATACTCCCTATACTGGCTATAATCGGACTATGTGGCTTTTTTGAAAATCCTATGGCACAGGACAAGTATGTTGCCGTTGGTTATACAGGGCAAGCAACAACATGTCTCAATGCTAAATGTTTTGAGGAAAAATTTGCTGCAGGGGAACCGGCACAGTATGACCTTAAGGATGAGAATGTACAGATCCATATGGAGGTTAGAGGTAAATCAAAATCCGGCAACACAGTAGTTTACTTAAGGATCGATGATTTTAATGAATCGCAGGTACCGGAAAATATGCGGATTATTGCTAAAAATGCAAAAGGGTCAGATATGGTATGTGCACTAGATAGTAGTGATGTTGATAAAATAATGGCAGGGAATGTTGATAAAACAATGTTGGATAATTGCGATGGACCTCTAAAGGGATGGATCATGCTAATTCCTGAAAAATAAAAAAGTTTATATTAAGAACATACGTAAAGTAATCATGGAAGAAAGTAAGAAAAATATCATCATGGAGTTTGTGAAGGATACATTGCTTATGGCGGTTACGTTTGCTGTCGTGTATGCAGGTATATGCGGCATGCGACCAGCAAGAAATGTTGGGGACAGTCAGATTGAAACTATCAATTCTTGTCTGTCTGGCCAAGTATATAGTTTTGTTTCAGAAAACAAGGATAGGATAAAGAAATATGCATCGGAATATAATGTGCCTGTAATGCTGATTGCTGCAACCATTATGAATGAAAATGAATGCAGACCAAGATATGAGGACTGGCTTGACGAAATTGGTGGAAAAATGAACCTAAATGTAAGTTATGGGATGGCACAGATTAAGATAGAAACTGCTAGGGAACTCTACAAAAAATACTTCGGTGAAACTATCTCTAGGGAAATGGCTTTATCGGTGCTTAAAGACACAGATTCCAGTATAAGGCTTATTGCGCTATTTTATAGGAACGAGATTGAATCTATGGGACTAAATGTTGCGCATATCGAGCAGGACCCCTCCCTAATGGCCCGTTTGTTTTCAACTTATGTTGGTGGAAGGAGATATAATTCTATAGATGCTGAAATGATTGGATACAATGCGCTCTTGCATGTAGCAGATCCCAGGTTATCCAATGCATTGGACATTGATTACCCAGAAAGCAACAGGGACAAAATAAGGCAATTCCTTAATAGTAAAAAGAGTGTAATGAGCAGGAATCTGAATGAAAACTCAAAGCTACACGCAAAATTGTGGCAAAGATAAAATGCGTATTAGCAAAAAATTGTCGATTTAATATGCGAATATGCCAAAAATAGTTATCCTAAAGAACGGCCCGAACGGCATTGCCATATATGAATGGGATATACCTGTTGGGTTGGATTATTGTGGTACTGTGCACTCTCACACTTCGTCTTGCAACTTGCCATCTGCAGAGGGCATGCAGTTTTTTAAAAACATGGTGGCATCCACATAATTCTCTGCTATCCTTTCACAACAAGTTGTTTTGCAGGCATATGATAGGATTGGAAAGAAAAGAAAACTGGTTATAGTTAAGCCTTAGAGTTTTTTGCTATGAATGCCTCAACAACATCATAAGGAAGTGCTCCAACTATCTTATCCTTTGGCTTGCCATTCTCAAAGAATATCAATGAAGGAATGCTCATGATGTTAAATTGCCTTGATAACGCCGGGAACTGATCCACATTTACCTTAACAACTTTAACTGAGT
>JBMFNT010000015.1:0-19447 GCA_049970015.1 Candidatus Micrarchaeia archaeon | reverse complement strand
CTCGCGGCCATTCGTTTCGCTCATGGCCATGATGAATGCATCGTTCGGCCTAGCCAAACGCATGTGCCTAAGAAAGCCAAAGAAGGAATGGGGATAAATGCTGAAGTTCTCTCCTGGCCCACTCGTACAAAAGATTGAGAGCGTCTGAAATGAGTAAAAGGAAGATAAGCAAAAAAAAGAAAGAAAGTATGCAATCAATAGCCGAGGAGAGAATAAGGATCCTTCTTGACAAGGCCTTTGAGGCTATGAAGGAAGGTAATGAGGGCTTTGCAAGAAGGTACTGCGCTCTCGCCAGAAAGATACAGTTGAGATACAGGGTAAGGTTAAAAAAGGAGATAGCTCTAAAATATTGTAAAAAATGTTATCTTCCTTGGATCATTGGAAAGACGCTTAAGGTGCGTACAAACAGCAAGGATAGGTGCATTGACTATATATGTATATGTGGTTATAAAAAGAGGTATAGGTACTGAGGTGGGATGATGAAAACTGTATATGATATAGAGCCTACAAAGCTTGTTGAAGCACTTGCTAAGGAACTTGCCAAGAACGATGAGATTAAACCTCCACAATACCTAAGTTACTGCAAAAGCGGTTCGCATGTTGAGAATGCTCCCGATAGGGAGGATTTTTGGTATGTCAGGTGTGCATCTATACTTCGGCAAGCATACATAAAGGGCAGAATAGGTGTAGGCAGTCTACAATGCCATTATGGTGGGAGGAAGAGACATCACGTGAGAAGTGCACATCATAAAGACAGTGGAGGTTCTATAATCCGCGACGCTATGCAGCAGCTTGAGAATGCCGGGTACTTAAAGAAGTCGGATAAAGGTGGAAGAGAGCTAAGCGATGTGGGCAGACAATTAATTGATCGCATTTGTAAAGAGATTAGCTAAGGCCAGGGTGGTTGTATGGAAGATGAGGAGCTTGAAGAATACCAAAAGAGACGTATACAGGAAAGGCTAAAGGCAGCTTACATTGAGGAGAAAAAGAAAGAGGTACTTAGAAAATTTCTTGATGGTGCCGCTTATGAGAGGGTTATGAATGTAAAGGTTGCAAGCCCTGAAGTTTATGACAAGCTTATTGAAGTTGTTGTCCAGCTTGCTGGTAGTGGCCGCCTTAACAGAATGCTTACTGAGAAAGAGGTTGTGGCAATACTCTCAAGGTTGACCGATAGGAGGGAGCCAACAATAGAGATAAGGAGGAAGTGATGTAGATGAAAAACCTTGATTTGAGAAAGATAAAAAAGACAATGCTTGGCAAGAAGAGAAAACAGAACCGAAGGGTTCCTTTGTTTGCTACTATTAGGAGCAAAAGAGAAGTTAGCGATAATCCGGAAAGAAGGAACTGGAGAACTCAAAAACTCAAGCTTAGCAGGAGCAAGATTAAGATGTTAGGAGAGTGTTGATATGGAAAGAGTTTATTCCATTAATTTAAGTAAGGTTTACTCTTTGGGTAAACATACCGTGCGTGCAAGAAGGGCTATAAAAGAGGTGCGTAGATTTGCAGCAAGGCATATGAAGGCAGATATTGAGAAGGTGGTAATCGGGACAGATGTTAATGAATATATATGGCGTGATGGGATACAGAGGCCTCCACGAAGGCTCCGTGTCAAGCTGGTAAAGGATGAAAAAACAGGGGCTGTGATTGTAATGCTTGAGGCGCCTGCCAAAGGCACAAAAGAAACTATTGCTACCGCAAAACCGAAGAAGGCCGAAGAGAAGGAAGCAAAGCAAAAAAATGAGCAGAAGCAAGAAGAAAGTACTGTGCCTAAGGAACCAAGCGGAAAAAAGCCCAAAGAGAAAAAAGGTAGGAGTCAATAATGCTAAAGCTGGCTTTTTATGGAAATCCTTACATAGGCATCTTTGCCCGTGCCAATGATGAGTTTGCCCTAATTCCTGAGGATTCACAACCGAAGTTTGAAGAATCCTTGCGTGAAAGGCTGAAGGTGGATATAGTGAGAACAAGCATTTATGACTCTAGTTTAATAGGGCTGTATTGTACTATGAATAACAATGGGATTATTACTACCCACCTTGCATATAATGAAGAGTTGCACAGGATAAGAAAGGAGACGGGCCTTGACATTTATGTACTCAAGTCCAAGTATACCGCGGTGGGGAATATTATGTGCTGTAATGACAAGGGTGCAGTAATATCTAAATATATTGATACAAAAACCTCAAAAGAGATAGGGGAGTTTCTTGATGTTGAAGTTATCAGGGCAAAGATTGCGGGGTATAATACATGCGGGAGCGCATGTATCTGTACTAATAAGGGGTTTGTGGTGCATAATGATGTTACGGATAGTGAAATGGATCAACTCCGTGACATATTTGGTGTTGATGGGATAAATTCCACTGTCAATTTTGGATTTGAGTTCCCAATGTATGGGATAATTGCAAACTCAAAAGGGTATGTTGTGAGTGAGAATACCACAGGTATTGAGGTTATGCGCATCGACCAAGGTTTAGGGTTTTCAAGGAGGCGTATTTGATGAAGGAGATGATTGAATATGAAGATTTTGCAAAACTGGATATGCGTGTTGTTCGCATAAAAGAGGCAGTTCGTATGGAAGGGAGCCAGAGACTACTCAGGCTTACTGTTGAGACTGGAGAGGAGGAGAGGGTGGTTATTGCCGGGATAGGAGACCAGTATGACCCTGACGAGCTGATAGGCCAAAAAGTAATAATGCTTTTAAACCTTAAACCTAAAAGAATATTTGGCGTGGAATCTAACGGTATGATTCTTGCAGCAGACTGTGGAAGTGTTATCTCGCTACTGAAGACAGATAAGGATGTTAAGGAAGGATGTTTAGTAAGGTAAGGTGGTTTTATGGAGTTTGAAGTCTACGGAAAGATGAGGTTAAAGTCTGAAGAAAGGAAGTTTTCTGTTATTATCAGTGCAAAAAGTGAGAAGCATGCACAAGATAAGGCATTGGCTTTTTTGAGTGGAAAGTACGGTATAGAAAGAAGCTTGATAAAGATTGAGAATGTAAAAGGTGTATAAAGATGGAGATTAACAGGGAAGAGATACAAAAGATTGCTGCTGAAGCTGATGCACTGCAGCGTATGCAGAAAGCGTTGAAAGACCAGATTGTTGCGCTCAACATGGCATCACTTGAGGCAAGCGTGACTGTGAGTTCACTTCAGAAAATCCATGGTAATGAGAATGCCTTAGTTTCGCTTGGCTCAGGAGTGTTTGCATCTGCATTATTAGCTACACCTACATATGTGATAGTAGATATAGGTGGAGGCATTTATGGAGAATTTACACCCAACATGGCAATAAACATACTAAACAAAAGAATTGAGGATATGAAAAAACTAACGGTCAAGCTTGAGGAGGAGCTGAAAAATACCCAAAAATCAATGATGGCACTGGAAAAGAGAGCAAGGAAATATGTACAGTAAAGATGGTTGTTATGTGGGATCTTCTAAAATCCAAGGTTTCTAATTTTGTTTCAAAAATAAAGGAGGCCGTTGTAGGAGTCAGTGAAGAAAAAAATGAATTGCATGAGACAGAGCATATACCTGCCACTGGAGGGAAAGAAGAGGTTCAGCAGGTATCCGTCAAACCAGGAAAGAAATCTTTTGCAAAGAGAGATGAAGTTGGGCAAGTATCTGTCACAACAAGAAAGGAGGAATCTTTTGCAAAGAGAGATGAAGGATTAAAGATAAAGGTTGGAATCAAAGAGAAAGTCCTTAAAAAGATTGTAAAGAAGATTAGGTTTGATCCAGGCAAGATAGAAGATATTGTAGCAGATCTTGAGTTTGCACTCATACAATCTGATGTACATCCAGATGTTGCAAGGGAGGTTTGTGAGAAAGTAAAGGAAAGGTTGAGCAATAGTGAGTTTTCTGAACAGGATCTGGAAGCTGAGGTTAAACGAAAGATTGAGGAGATCTTGATTGAAGAATCCTTTGGCAGGAATGATGGTTTTGACTTGGTCAAGAAAGTTGGAGAATGCAAAAAACCATGTAAGATATTGTTTGTTGGCCCGAACGGTGCAGGAAAAACTACAACGATTGCAAAGGTTGGCAGATTGTTGATGGATAATGGATACTCGGTTATAATATCTGCATCTGACACATTTAGGGCAGCTGCGATTGAGCAGACTGAGGAGCATGCAAGCAGGTTAGGTATCAAGGTAATAAAACATAACTACGGTGGTGATCCTGCGGCAGTTGCATATGATGCAGTCAAGCATGCAGAAGTTAAGAAGATTGATGTGGTACTTATAGATAGTGCTGGAAGGCAGGATACTAATTATAATCTTATGAGAGAACTGGAAAAGATAAACCGTGTAATAAAACCAGACATAAAAATGTTTGTTGGCGAGGCAATTGCAGGCAACTCACTGTACCAGCAAGTTGATACATATAATAAGAGCATAGGTATTGATGGGATAATACTAACAAAAGCAGATTGTGATTCAAAGGGAGGTGTTGCAATCTCAATATTCAGGGAAACTGGGGTTCCAATATTGTATCTTGGGACGGGACAGGGATATAATGATTTGGAGCAGTTTAACCCAAAGATGATCACTTCAAGAATAGTATAGAGTTGTGATTGGAATCAAGAGAGTATTCTTTTTACTGAAGCCTCATCTGAGAGGTCAACAGATTGATTGGTTATTTCCAGGTGCGCTACATTGACCTTCCTTGGCCTTTTTCTTCCTGCAGAAAGAACTTCAGCAAAATTATCATCAATAACTTTCATTATTATGCACTTGCTCCCAGCATCCCTTCCCCTGACTTTAATACACACACGGCCTGGTTCAATAACACTCATACTTTCACCCATTCTTTCTAGTATTATAAGCATACATTATGATATCGCATATATTATTTGGCAAATACTTCTCCGTATTTATACATATATCAAACTTATTAATGTCACCTATTTTTATATTGTATAACTTTAAATATCTCTCCTTGTTCTGTTGATCACGTAGGCGTATATTCTTGAGTGCTTCTTCAGTACTAATACCATCTCTCTTTGCCACACGCTCTGCACGTACACCATCCTCGGCATAAAGCCAAACATTAAGATCAGCGTTTGCAAACCATGGCCCAAGCCATGTGCTTGTCACGAAATCCTTACATTGGTTCATTCTTTCTCTCTGTCTCTCATCAAACTCTATATCTATTCTCTTATTCTGTGCTGCAAGTATTTGCAATTCCATAAGAGACATACCCCTTAATCTTGCCTCGTCCTTAAAAGAAAAGCATATGTGGGGCACATTCAACCTTTTTGATAGTAGTTCTGCAACTGTGGTCTTTCCCGCACCAGTGAACCCTGCAATAGAAATCCGCATATCCAACAACCAATGTTTACATATACTTTTTAAACTCTATAGGTATTTCATTCTTACCAATTTTCTTTTCTTTAAGCCATATCTTATAACGCAGGAGGTTTTCAGTGCACGTGTGGCACAAGTAGCCACCAAACATCCTTGATGGTTTTCTTGAAGATTTTCCTTTTTCTTTTCGCGAGTATGAAACTGAACTCATATGTGTATTGCATATTGCGCAACTTGCATTATGTTTAATCTTCTTCTTTACCATAAACCTTCTGCATCCTCCCGGCGCAGTATAATGTACTTTCTTTTCCGCCCTACTATTTGGCTTTGGCATCCTTAACACCTCCTTTTCTATCTAAACCAATCTGTGAAACAAAACTAAAAAATAAAAAGACTATCCAGAACCATCCGACTGGCCCAAACGTATTCCTCCAGTTTATAAAGTTCTCAAAGCTAAGGTGAGGTACTGGTAGATGTACTGGTAGTACTATTGCATAATCTGAAAAGTATACGCGCAACTCATTTGCTATCAATGCTGAAACAATAAGAAGAGGTAGGGTTATTACCATAACCTTAACTTGTGATTTCATCATTTCCGCAGCCATTGCATTCATCTTTTGTTCACATACCTTTAGCTCCTTATCCCTTCTTGCCCTTGCAGCATCAATATATTTTTTGTTTATCTCCCGCATCTCCTTTTGTATCTCCTTATTCCTTTCCATTATTTTGCGCATACCACCTATCTCATACATCACATACCTAAGCACGGCTGCATATAAACATGCAATTATTGCTATGGCGAATGTTACTACTACAAATTCCTCAGATATCATAATCTCACACATTTCTTGAACTCATCAACTGCCTCATCTAATTTACCCTCACGATTTGTTATAAACTTTATGGGCGCATTTGCATAGCTTGAGTATGAGCAAACCATTGCCAGGTTTATCATATCGTGAAACTGCACATCATCAAGTGTTTCAACATCACGCTTTCTGGTGGTATCTCTTTTCCTCCTTTCCAGTATCTCCTCTGGGTTTGCCCTAATGTAAATGAATGCATCAATGTTTAGCTTGGACAATAGATAAAAAGGAAACCCGGGATGGTACCCATCCACTGTTTTTATTGATGCATGTGAATCAATTATAATATCATTTCCCAACTTAAGTATCTCGTTCGCAGCCATATTTTGTAGTTCTCTAAATCTGCTGCGAGGAAGGTTTCTCAGTTCATCACGCGAGGATATCCCTTGCTGATGTTTGGCTATCTCATACATCAATGTCCCAAAATTGACAACATGCGCATTGGGATGCATCTCAACAAACTTCTTCATAATGCTTGACTTACCCGCACCAGGCGTCCCAAAAACTATGTATACCATTACTGCCCACCCAGCATACCCCTCAATGCAGGATACATCTCAAACATCCTACGTGATTCCATCTCTTCATATGTTCTGTATAGAATGCCTGCCGTCAAGAGTATACCTGTACCTGTTCCAAGCGCGCCTGTCAGGTCGGCAAATGCTGCCAAAAGCCCAACAAAACAGCTGCCAAGTATAGTAATAACTGGTATGTATTTTGACAGAATCTTCTCCACCATGCGCGGGTCACTCCTGAACCCGGGTATTGAGAGACCTACATTACGTAATTGTCCGGCAACATCGCGTGCAGTCATGCCAGAAGTCTCGGTCCACAGGTAGCCAAAGAGTACTGAGAGAAGGCATAACGAGATTGCATATACAATCGCATGCACATACTCTGGGACCATAACTACTCCAATGAATGGGACTGTAAGCGTTTGGCTGCTTGTTAATATAAGGTTCACATAAACTGGCACACCGCCAGCAATGGCTATTGGGTTTGGAAACGATGGGGTGATTAGATAAAGTAAGCCCCCTATCAGCCTGCCGCTCGGGTCATAGCTTGCGAGGAAAGATGCAATGCTTGCCCCACCAAGCTCAAAATCAATCGCGCTTATGAACCTTCCAAAAAGCTGTATGGAAGAGAGGAATGCGAAAGCAAGTATAACTGGCATGTTTGATGTATACAGGAATTTTATTGGGAACCTGCCACCGTACCCGCGTGCACGCTCGAAAGCCAATGGCACCTCAACCTTTATACCCTCCGCATATATGGATACTAAAAGAACAATTATTGTTGAGAAGATCGGTACAAGTGCTATGATTGCCGAAGGTATTGCGTTTGCGCCTCCTTCCAACAAGTGGTATATGAAAGTATTTTGCTGAGGTATCCCTCCTATGCCTAAAATTATCCCGACAAGCCCTGACACCACAGATAAAGAAACACCCCCAGCTATGAACAAGCCAATACCACTTCCTATACCGTACTTTGATACTATCTCATCAAAGTATAGCAAGAGTATTGACCCGATTGCAACCTGCACAGCAACAATAACTCGCGTAGCCGTGTCCCCAAATATTGGGTCAAGAGTCATTAGATTTGTATACACAAACGCCTCAAAGAACGCTAAGATTATTGCAAGAAGCTTTTGAGTGCCTTGGAACAGGGCTTTGTTTTTTGGCACGGACAAATCCAGTGTGATTATTTTTGCACCTACAAAAAGCTGCAGGAATATGGATGCAAGCACTATTGGGCCTATTCCAGTGGTTATGAGCGAACCTATCTTAGAGGCAAGCACTAACTGTAAAAATTCCATCTGCGTGCTTTGCTTTATAACCACCCCTACAGGGTATATGTGATACATAACATAGAAAAGTATGAGCACTGCACCTGTGAAAAATATGCGCTCATTTAGGGATGGTTGTACCTCCGGAGGTTTTATTTCAGGAAGCTTTGAGACTATAGGCTCCAAGAAGTTTAGGTCCATTATTGCGTCACCTGAGATGCGTCAGGACTAACCTTTCTTGCCTCTCCACCTACTTGTTCTATCTTGTCTATAGCCCCCTTAGAGAAAGACCTGGCCTCTACAATTACTGGGAAAAAAAGCTGGCCTCCGCCAAGTACTTTTCCATCAAACTTAAAGTAGTACACATTATCTTTCTTCTCTACCTTTCCAGCAGCTATCATGCGTGAAATCTGAGTCAGGTTAATTACATTTTCTTCTGCACGGGTCTTGTTAACAAAACCGTGCACTCCATACCTATCCCTTTCATACTTGTAAGTATATGTTTTCTTATGTTTCAGCGCGCCTGCCCTTCCTACACCGCCACGACAACCACTGCCCCTTCCTTTCTTGACATTGCCTCTGCCCCATCTCCTATTACCCAACCTTCTTCTGCTCTTGCGTTTGTGGGTTACTACCATTAAATCATCCTCCTCAAAAGCATGTTTATATCCTTTCCACGATTGCCAACTGCACCTCTCGGGTATGGCTGTTTCACCGTACCGTAGCCTTTCCTTGGTGGATTAAGCCTGAAAACTTTCTTTATACCAAGCTCTGCCAACGCAACCTTACCAGCATAAAGCGCCTCTAAAAATTCATCAAAGCCTGAGTATCCTTTTTGTTTAACCACATCTTCAGTTAAACGCTTGTTTCCAAGAAGCCTTCCACGCTTTTTTATAAGCTGAGAAAGAACATCTGCACTGACCTCTCCCCAAGTCACATAATCCTTACATACCTGAAGCATGCCTCTGTTCTGGGGTGTATCTTTCAGTAGAACACAATGATTAATGCGGGTTAGGTTTAGCAACTCCATGGTATGCTTTATATCAGGTTGTATCCCGGTCCTTCCTCTTACCCTAACTACTGCATATAACATCATACCACCTTACATCTCAGAAAAATCCCTTGAAGATTGCATATTGGTTATGCTGCGAAGTGCATTGTAAGTTGCCATGGCTGTGTTAAATCGTGTTGATGTGCTACCAGTAGATGATGACCACACATCTTTCACGCCTGCCTTAGTGAGCACTTTCTTTATAACCGAATTTGCAACAAGGTTTACCCCACGTGGTGCTGGTTTAAGCGTTACTGTAACACTGCCATATTTTCCAACGACCTGCACCGGCAGGCTATGTTTTGTGCCACAACCACATTCCCAGGAGCCACATCCAAAAGGCACATATATGATGTTCCTTTTTGCATCCCTTATTGCATTCTCAATTGCTGGGCGGGTTTCTTCAGACTTACCCGCACCTATACCAACATGCCCCTGGCCATCACCAACAACAACCACTGCCCTAAACTTAACCTTCCTGCCAGAATCTGTCACCCTTTGCGTAGTGCCAATTAGAATGAGCTCTTCCTGAATTCCAGGAAGCAGGAAATCAACTATCTCATGCTCTAATATTTTCTCTCCTCTAAGCAGTATCTCATCTATATTTGTAATCTGACCGCTTGCAACCTTCCTACCAAGCTCGGTCTTTGGAACCCAATCAATCTTGCTACTTGTTTTGCCTTCTTTCTCTTCCATAATCATACCTCCAACTTAGATTTCAACTTATTGATGATGTCAGGAATAGCACATGGATCCAGCCCTGCTGAAAGGTATGCTGAAAATATCTTTTTGTACCTATTTTCATCCTTTTCCTTAAGCATTTTGGCATACTCGGCAATATGGCTTCCCATAAACCTGCCATTGTCTTTTGAGAGTTCTTCCTCATTGTGAGGGATCTCAAGCCCTGCATCTAAAGCACCTTTTAATGCAGCCATTGCAAAAGACCTACTGTGGGGCGTCCTAAGGCCTGTATCCAATGTTGCCTTCTTTATCCCCTTAGAGATTGCTCTCTTTGCAGCAAGGTACCCAGTTAAATATGCAATGGGGAGATTATTAAGGGCAGGTACCTTGTGATTTAGAAACTCTCGCGAACTTGCTGCTGATACAACAATGTCCCCCTTATTTGAAAAAGAAACAAATTGCACTGTAATATATCTATCACTCTTTCGCACTACCATGCGCTCCCCAAACTTTACCAATGCCAAACGCTTTGAATAGTTGGTCCTGCCTTCCCGTCTTCTTCTAAAAGGGACTTTGTAAGTTTTTCTTTTTGCACCTGGCATAACAATCACACTACTTCATAAGGTTATTCTCCTTTACATAGGCCATAAGCTGTGAGCGCGACTTAAACTCTCCTCCCTTGACTTTATTGTACAACATACGGTATGCTGACTTTTGTATTGCTGACTTAATCTGCTTAAGATATTTGCGCTGTGAGCGAACCTTGGACATCCATCTTTTCTTATAATCATTCTTCCTTCCCTTTATACTACCCTCGCCTGTCCTTCCCTCCCTTGTCCTTAAATCATTCAAGCGTCCCCTATATCTCGAAACGCCTTTCTTTGGGAGTTTTCTTATTACTTTCTGCATTATGAGTGCCTTAACATCATCACGCGTAAGCGCTGAAGCAACATCTTGTAGCCGCTCTGGATTTATATATACCCTTGATTCACCACATTTCAGTATATCTGCAGCCAATCTCCTAACAGTTCTAAGACTCATTCACAACACCACTCAGTTTAATACTTTAAGGCCAAGCTCACTTGCCCTATTAGTAATCTGACTACGCATCCTTCTCCCTACCTTTGATGATATGCGAACTGCAATAGAATCCTTATAACCTGCCAATGCCTCGAGCTGCCCAACGTTGCACACAAGGAATTCCCTTCGACCGCACGGATGCAAACCGCGTATGTTTTTAGGGTTCATGTACCCCACATTTGGATGAAAACCTGCACTCACACGCTTTGCTCTTTGCTTGTTATCTATACCGCGAGGTCTTCTCCATACATCTTTCAACCTTTTCCTATCAGTCCTACCAACATTTGGCCTTGCAAACCGTGGATGCATAATCTTTCTTGAGCGTATCTTTTTTGGGTCCATATCAACTCACCACATATATTCCATCCTGGAATACCCTCCTGTCCTTGGATTTTATCCTGACTGCATTAGATAAGTTTGCCGCAGTCTGCCCAACATCATATATATCTGGTCCGGTTATTTCTATGATATCTCCTTTAACACTAACCTGTGCCGAACCTACGATCTTGGCAGTCAGGTCTTTCTTTCCACCCAAAAAGTTCTTTATGTGAACCTCTTTGCCCTTAACCTCAATTTTTATTGGGAAATGGGCGCACAATACCTTCATAACTTTCTTATGGCCCTCACATGCGCCTTTGAATGCATTCTTAAAATGTGCAACATATGTGTTTACCATCATATAACTGCCTGATAACTTAAGCGTTCCATCCTCATGCAAAACTTCAATGCCCTTAATCTTTATACCTACCTCACCTTTTGGGCCTTTCACATACACAATGTTTGGTTGGACCGAAACGGTCACATTTGCAGGTACAGTAATAACAGTGTTCATACATACCACTCAGTAAACATATGCTATCAAACGTCCTCCTATATTTCTTGATCTGGCCTCACGGTTTGTCATCAGCCCTTGTGATGTGGACACAATTATTATCCCAAAATCCTTGCTCAATATATACCTTTGTTCCCATTTTATCCATTCATCTGCTGCAACTGCAAACCTTGGCTTTATTACCCTACACTCATTTATTGCATTTATACCATCTATCTTGACTTTGTTACCCCGACCATCTTCTATCACTTCAAACGATGTGATGTAATTGTTCTCTTTGAGAATCCTAAGTAGTTCTATGAGCAATTTTGATGTTGGTTTGACTATGCAGCTATTCTTGCCAAAGCGCTTGTAGTTTTTTATTACGTTCAATGCATCTGCAAGTATATCCATAAATCCACCTCAATATTTCCTGAACCCTATCTGCTCCCCATAATCACGGAGACATCTCCTGCAAATGAATAGATTATACTTACGTATCAGACCACGGGCAGTACCACAAAACCTACACTTTCTGTTTCCTTTTCCTTTGTATTTTGATAAGTATTTTTTCAACTCTTTCTCATTCACCTTCCCACCTTCCAAACAGATTAACTCCGTATTTATCTGAAACGAACTTCTGTGCCTCCTCATTTGTAATTATATGCCTCTTACCTATTTTTGACCTGGCAACCCTCCTCCTCATAACACGGTAGCCCGGTCTCTTAAGTGAGACACAAACATCAAACCCTAACATACCCACCTTTGGGTCATATTTTACACCTGGAAAATCTATATATTCAGCAACACCAAACGAAAAATTGCCCCTGCCATCAAACGAGTTTTTACTTATCTTGTTGCCAACTGCCTCAAACGCCTTCCTCAGAAACTCTTCAGCCTCTGCACCCCTAAAAGTGACCTTCACACCAATCGGCAACCCCTTTCTCAGGTTCCATGTAGGATTACGCGAGCGTGCCTTGGTTATTACTGGTTTTTTGCCAGCTAACTTTTCAAGAAATGATGCTGTGTTCTCAAGCGGCTCGCCAGCCTTACCTATGCCTATGTTAACCACCACTTTATCAATCTTTATTTCTCTCATATCACCCACTGACATCACCTGACATAATCTTGAAATCACCCAATACAAATACATAATCTTTAAGTGTATTGAACTCGTTTCCGGAATCTGAGCTAATTGAGACAATTGCCTTCCGGTTTGATGTACCGGCCGTAATTGTTTTTATTATACCTCTCTCACCAGCATTCTTACCTTTAACCACTATGCACCTAGCCCCAACCTCAAGCGGTATTACCCTCAATACGTTAAAGCCTGGGATAGAAAGCTCCAGACTGTCCCCAATATTATATTGCTTGTCAGATTCAAAAGCATACCCATTGCTAAGGTGAATTTGCAGTCTGCCATTCTTGATAGTCCCCTTGCCTACCACTTTTGCCAGCTTAGATGAAAGATTATCATTCCTGCGCGCAGTTAATCTCCCTTTTGAATCGTAATCGACAACAAAGGTCATGCCTATTGAAGGTATACTTACCAGGTCCATAAATCCAATCGGGAACTTGTAGTCTTTTATAACTCTACCATCAACCAATACCTTGCCCTCCTTTATTATCTTTTTTGATTCTCTCGAAATGCCCGTCAGCTTCAATACATCAGTCAAAAATGTTGATAAGGCCATGCAGCTACTGAGTTGGTGAGGACCCGCACGAGGCTTAGCCACCCATACCTTCTCCTTCCTCGGTATTGAAACCTTGCTTGAAACTACAAGGCGTTTTAATGTTCTATTTCCACCATGCTTTGCCATAAACACACCCTACTATTTCTTCTCCACTGGAACCTCCGTACTCAGCCTTGTTATTACTACATTTGATGGATCGATGGGCAATGGCACTTCCTTGCCATCAGATTTCTTTCTAGTTATTCCTTCTATATACACCTTAAGAGTATTCAGCGAAACGCGTGTTATTTTGCCCTCCTTCCCCTTATTACTTCCCCGGAGCACCTTTACAACATATCCCTTTTTCACGCGCAGTGTGCGCTTCCCTATGCTTTTCCTAAGCTCCTTTGAAAGATGTGCGCATACCATATCCTGTCTCTTGTGCATAGGGGAGTTGTACCTATACTTCCTCTGCTTGCGGGGCTTGCTTGAGTTTTTCATTCATACCACCATGGCCGCAATTGCAGCAACCTTCGGATACCTCTCTGCAACCTCTCTAGCTATTACCCCTTTTATCTCAGTACCTTTTGGAAGACCGGCCTCATCAACCAAAACCGCTGCATTGTCCTCGAACATAATACGAACACCGTTTGAGCGCTTAAACTCTTTTCTCTGTCGCACAACAAGCGCACGTTCAATTGTCTTCCTGATTTTAGGTGCACCTTTTTTTACGGAGACTATCACTGTATCACATATGCCAGCACTGGGATACTTTGACTTTGTACCCTTATAGCCAACCTTCCCTATTATCTCAAGCACTTTCGCACCGCTGTTATCATCACATATCAGCTGTGCACCGATAGGAAGCGGCTTTGTGATTTTTGCTGTGAGTGCTCTCATAGGACATCACCTGATTAACTTTTCTTACCTATAACTACCCAATGTTTGGTCTTACTAAGACGCCTGCATTGCTTTATTAAAACATTATCACCAATGCTCAGTTCCATGCACGAAGGAACATGTGCATGCAGTTTTGACCTTCTCTTTGCGTACCTCTCATACTTCGGGAAGTACACCAAATACTCTCTTTGCACCACCGCCATCTTCTTTGCCTTCAGGCTGACTACCTTTCCATAAAGCTCAATACCGTAAGTGCTCAAGCTTCCGTGCATAGGACAGTTCACATCATTACACTCATTCATCAATCACACCTTGTCGGAGCATTTAAATATATAAAGTTTATATGCTTTTGGCACATAGCCCGCAAGTACTTTATATACGTGCCAGCTTTATATCCTCTTCTGTAACCGTCTTCCTGCCAGCATGCCGTGCAAGCTTAATCGCACGCGACGATATCTGTATTCCAATCTCCTCAAGCACATCTGCTAATGCTACAACTGCGCCATCACTCACACGCTCGGCGCCAGCCCTCTTGATAAGACGTTCGATTGGTGCACCAGGTAATTCCGACATTATATCACCTAAAGCTTAAATAACATATCAAACCTTAATAATGTTAATGGTGCTTAAGCAGGTATTAGAACCACGGAAATACCAAAAGGAGATAGCAGAGGCCGTAATCCGCAATGGGAACACGCTTGTGGTGCTTCCAACCGGCCTAGGAAAAACACTTATTGCAATACTTGTTGCGGATAAAATCATAGAAAGAAGCTCAGTATTGTTCCTTGCCCCGACAAAGCCTCTGGTAAACCAGCACGCAAAAACAATATCAGAGTTGTTAGATAAAAAGGTAATTGCAATAACAGGAGAGATAAACAAGAGGGATAGGGTTGGGTTATGGGGGGAGCATGCCATCATAGTTGCAACACCCCAAACTGTGCTTAGTGATATAGACTATATCAAAAAAGAGATGTTTGGGCTCGTTGTGTTTGATGAGGTACACAGGGCGGTTGGGAATTATGCATATGCACACCTTGCCCAGGTATTCAGGCCGCACGCACTCATGTTAGGACTGACTGCATCCCCAAGCGGCAAGCAGGCAAAGATCGATGAGATAAAGCAAGTGCTTGGCATATCACATGTTGAAAGCAGGACATACACAGATGCGGATGTTGCACCATATGTGAAGGAAATGGATATTGATTGGGTGCTCGTTGAGGAAAGCGAGGTATATAAGCATGCAAAGGAGAAGTTAAGGGAGCTTATCAAGTGGTATATACATATGGTCAATGGATATGGGTTTAGAGTGTTCGGCTCAAGTAGGAAAAGGATGATTGAGTCCAAGAATGCAATTGCAAAAAGCAGGATAAAGTCAAAGTACCTTGCGTTGAAATATCTCAGTGCTGCCATCAATCTCGATTATGCACTTGAGATGCTTGAAACGCAGAGTATGGATGCGTTCCTGAAGTATGTTGAAAACTTTGGGGAGAGGGAGACGAAGGGTACTAAGCTTCTCATGAAGGATGGTAGACTTGAGGAGATTGTTAATTGGGTTAAGTTAAACAAGGTGATACATCCAAAGATGGAAAAGCTGATAAGTATACTCCAAAGTGATGCCAATGCGAAGTATATTGTGTTCTCACAGTACACTGCACAGATTGAATATCTGGAGAAAATCTTAAACACATACGGGTTCAATGCCAAGATGTTCATCGGCCAGAGGAAAGGGTTCACAAGAAAACAACAACTTGAAACAATAGAGCAGTTCAGGAAAGGTGAGTTTAACATACTGGTTGCAAGCTCAATAGGCGAGGAAGGGCTTGATATACCAAGTGTTGACTATGTGGTGTTTTATGAGCCTATACCCAGTGAGATAAGAAGCATACAGAGAAGGGGGAGGGCGGGCAGGGCAAAGAAAGGGTATGTGAAAATACTCATAACAAAAGGCACACGGGATGAGGCATACCTGTTCTCAGCAAAAAATAAGGAGCGCAGCATGAAAAGGATCGTTAAAAGGATGTCAACAAAAAGCACTCCAATGAGAAGAACAGGCACACTCACAGATTTTATGTAATTCATTTCTGCTCATAGCTCATTTATTATCACTCTTTTGGAGAGGCTTGGGCGTAAGACTTCTCAAGAAAAAAAATTCGTTAGGTATTACTTGCTCGACCTGTTTGTCTGGATTCTTTTCTTGATCTTCTTTTATTGCACTGGTCATTTCTTCCACAAACTTGGCAATCTCTGGCCCAAAACACCTATATCTAAAAATCTATTGGTGGCAAGACGAGCGTGCCTTACGAGGAAGATTCGGGATTCTACTTTGAAGGATTAGCATAGCTATTGAGGTCTTAAATACACTTTCATATCAGAAAATCTTTTGAAGACTTACCCTTTGGAAAAACAGTTATGCCTGCCGCCCTTACGGGAAGGCCTATCTTATCACTCAGCTGAGTAAGTTCTTTTATGCCGATCTGCCTGTCTGTATCCAAGAGCTTGTAACTGCCTGCAGGAGATGGCTCTGCAATCATCTTAAATATCACGCGTTGGAACATGCCATCCCTTTTGACGCGCAACTGAATGGATTTTCCCACCTCAAACACAATATTACCCTCCATACCAAAAACCTCACTTCAGGTATTTCACTTTTGCAATCTTGCCCAATATATTTGTACCCAGTTTACTTATGTCAATCTTGCGTATGTCGTCAATGCCTAATTCATCTGCATAAGAATCCAGCCACCGCTCATACTCGTGTTTAGAGATAATGCTCGCACATGCGACTGATGGATATTTTTCTGCCATCGTAAGTACACTGACATCAGCCTCAGGGTTTATGCCCAATATCTCTTTCCTTATGTACTCATCGTGCCCCTTCCCGCCAAACTTGTCTACATATACAATACATTTGCCACTAACCTTTTTCAACACCTCTTGGAGTGAAGAGAGATGAAGAGAGCAGAGCAGTTCATTAAGATTATTGGAAAACACTCTGTTGAAATCAGAAGGAGAAAGCATGCGGGTCGAATGAGTGAAATGTTTTACACGGTTGTATACTGCATTAATTTGCACGCTACTCATCTGTTTGCTGTCCATTGCACCATACATACGGGCAAGGGCCCTCTCCCTTTTATCCCTCAGTAGCACTGCAGATACAATAACTGGGCCTATGGCCTCCCCTTTACCGGCCTCATCAGAACCTATTGTTGGATATTCGCACTTGTCATTGTTCATAAAAAATGAGGTGATTTGTCTCTCAAGTTCTTTGGGATATTCAGAAAAAACCACCTTACCACTGGAGTAGAGTATTATACTGAGTGCATCGAGCTTGTACCGAGAGTATTCATAGCGGTTTGTCTTTTTCAACTTGGTCGCGCCCGATTCCCTAATAAGAACATCAAACTGTGTAAGCTCATCTTGCATTAGTGCTAATGCGTGCATCACTAAACTATTGGTATTTAAACATTTAAACTGTTTATCACTGCTTGGGCCACAAAGAATAGATATAAAATGCCTCCCAACAAGAGACTACTAAGATGCTAGCCAAGTTCATCAGATGAATGCCTCAACATCATCCATCATCTTCTTGTTTTTCAGCTGGAATTTTTTTGCAATGGTTTCAAGATCATCATCAAGCTTATTGTATTCATATTCCCTTTTGCGCACACGAACAAATAATGGTTGGACCACTGCCTCACCCACAATCAATGCCTCACCCACCTTGAGTGAAGTTATGCTGTTGAGCATGTAATTGTCTATACCTTCACTGCTCTCCCCAATATGCTTTATATCATAAGGATTTGTGACACGGAGTATGATGTGTGTGTTGCACTGTGAGAGTGCAGTAGTGCTCAACCTCACAGGCCTCTGTGAAATGAGGCATAATGAAGCACCAAACTTCCTGCCCTCGCGGGCAATGCGTTCAATCTCTGGCCTGGATGGCATATCTTCACGGCTTACTTTCTCACCTGCAAAGTTATGCGCTTCCTCAATAAATAGTATAAATGGTGGGATCTTTCCTTTCTTGACTGCATTGAACAGGCGCTTTGCATAATATGTAACAATTATCTGGCGCTTCCTTTCATTATCAACATTCCTCAAATCAATTATACTTATTTGGCCTGGTTTTACAAGAGAAGATATTGATGGGTCATCAACCTTGCCAAACAACCTCATCTTAGAAAGAGAATCCAGATGCTCCACTAAAGTGTCACGAGTTGATGCCTGTTTCTTGTCATCAATGGAATTAAGCTCAAGTATTATGTCCTTAACTGTGAAAAGCTTGTGCTCGAGCCTTGCGGATCGCTTCAGCATATTGAATGTTGTACTGAGCATGCGTTTTTGTGGCCCACTCAATGAGTAATAGAACGGAAAAATTTCAAGTGATGAGTTCTTCATCCCTATACATACCTTAGAGCCATCATAAACTGTAACTCTGTCTGGAAATGCCTCGCGAAGCCCTGAATATTCACCGTGCATGTCTATCACGACCACCCCTACCTGCCCATCCTCTTCACGCCTCTTAAGTAATTCTTCCAGCATTACACCAACAAGATAGCTTTTTCCTGCACCCGACATTGCAAGGATCGCAACATGCTTTTGAAACAGCTTTGAAAGGCCTAACCTGACATCAACAGCATGGTTTAGCAGTTTGCCTATGTTTAATCCATTACTCTTGAAACCGAGATACTTAGAAAGAAGCGATTCATCTGCTGTATATACCTCAGTGCCGGGACATGGGGGGAAAGAACACCTGTGCAAAACCATGTCATCATAAACCCCTACAATGCCTGCCTCTGCAACCGTATAATTCCACTCTTTCACTGGAAAATGGGATGATAAGATGCCTGTGCGCTCATATTCGGCAACACTCTCAGCACGCTCAAAATACCTGTTGGATCTAAATATATCACGAACAGTTGCAATGAGTTTTCCGTTCTCGTGCTCCAACTCAATAAACTGCCCCTTCCTTACCAGGCCAACCGCATCATCATTTATCACAAAGGCAAACTTTGTGGTGTTTGGACTATCAATTGTTGATACGACTGTGCCAATCTTTGGCATAATTTAATTATCAAAAAAAGAGTTTAAAAAGAATCTACACTAATTTTCCTTTATGGGCCCGTGGCTCAACCTGGATAGAGCGTCCGGCTTCGGAAAGCCAACCGCAGGGGGTTCCACCCCCTACCGGTTTCCTTGGGAAGACAACCGCGGGGGGAAGCGTCCCCCCTCAGTTTTCCTTGATTCCTGATCCCCCCTCGGGATATTCAGGATAATTTGGGAAGACAACCGCGGGG
>JBMFNT010000014.1:0-20154 GCA_049970015.1 Candidatus Micrarchaeia archaeon | reverse complement strand
CTATTTTTTTAAGAGATTTTTCATTTAAATCTGAATTAATTACTTTGTAAAAAAGGTCCCTTTGTTCTATAATTCCTTCCCCAATATTGAAAAATAAAAAATTTTTATAAAATGCGTCATCGATTGGAAGTCTATAAAACTTACTTTCCTCTTTAGCAAATTTTTGCTTTTTTACAACATTGTTCTCCCATTCCTTTTTTAAAAAATCTTCAAGATCAAGATGTTTTGCTTTTAATGATTCAATTAATTTCTTCAAGTCTTCTGAAATACTTTTATTATTTTCCGGATCCATTAATTTTTCTAGATCTTTATATTTAAATGTTTTTACTTTTTCATGTTTTAATATTTGAATTTGATTAATAATCTTCTCTCTTTCCTGACGCCATTCTTCTGTTTCATCGATGCTGTCGACTGAATCTCTTTTATCTATTTTATTATTCTGACTGTTTTTATCATACGCCTTGCTTCTGTAAATTAATTCAGATTTTTCTTCAACCCATGGTTCTTCAAATAAATCGCAAATGAATGTATTCCAAACAAAATTAAACAAACTTTCATTATCTTGAAATGTTTTTTCTTCCAATTCTTTTTCTAAATTTTCGATTAGTTCTGGTTTTACTTTCATATTTTTATCTAAGAGCAATTTGTACAAATACGCAAACGGAAAATACCCAAAATAAACTTTATCTGGCTCTTCAGAGATCTTTTTTTGTAATTTTTCCAGATCCCATCCATAAACTGTCTCCATCAAATTAACAAACCCAAGAATTCCAGCATCTATGAACCAATTTCCAGTAAAATCTAATTTGTTCTGAGATCCTATAGAAGAAGTCTGTATTGTTTGCGTCATTTGATTCATCTTAATCCCCTACCTTATCAGACTAAATTTATGCTCATAAATACATTAATATGCATCTAAACCACATTCACAAACCCAAACCCGAAGGTGTTTCGTTCGCCTAGGCCGCAGTCGATGACGAATCTCAAAACATCCTCCTTTTCTTTGTTATACTTTAGGCCATTAAATTTAAATTCCCATATGCTACCAAAGAACCGGTATTCCTGGCCATCTATCAAAACATGACTCACTGTTGATTTCTTGAAGACAAACTGCTCAAATATAGGAAACTCTTGAATATCATTCTTATAGAATTCTTTATACTTCTTTATTATGTTCTCTTCCAACTGCTTAATGAAAGTTTCAAATGGGTAATCTGGCTGCCAATAAATATATTCCTTGTCTGATTTTATTCCATACTTTTCATAGTTTTTTTTAGGGATTCTGAGAATGATTGGTGTTGCGGTAATTAGTCTTAGATTATTTGTAATCTTTGGTTGAATTACTTTTACGGCTTCAATACTAAAACTCAAATCACCTATGTTAATTTGACCACTATATTGTTTGAGTTTATCTTCAAGCAACTTTATAAAAAAGGTATCTGGAGAGGAAATCAATAGCCTTCTCCTATCACCCATCTTGAAATCGCCTATAGGAAAAATATTGGAAAAGCAGAAGAACTTGTATCCTTTTTTATCATGTAAAATGTTGTAGGGTGTATCTTTGACGAGTTTGTAAATGAAACCCTGCACTTTATTATAATATGATAAATCATACACAGCATTACAAGAAGATGTCAGTTCTAATAAAAGCCTCATTAATTTTAATTCGATTCTAAATCCTTATAATCTTTGCTAAATATGCATCGTTGTGTTTAGGTCCTGCGGAGGTCAGAGAACAGGTTGAGTGTAAACTTAATAAAATATCTAACTAAAAACCTCACATGAACATGCTCGGTCTGATACCAGGTGGGTTGATAAACTTCTTCGCATTTATTGTCATTTTCCTCCCCATAGCCATGTATTTCTTTAGGGACAAGCGGCTCAATCTTATAGAGCTTGGGTTCATATCACTAATACTCTCCATAACACTTGTACCACTTTTTGTATGGATCATGAACATTTTCATACCGTTCAGTATTTCATTAGCCATCACATTACTCCTTTTCATTGTAGTTTCATCATACCTCATACTTACAAAGTCAATCGTGCTTGAGCCCTATCACACACAGTTCTCAAAATCATCCATTATAGTCATGTTCCTGTGCATAGTGGCATTCGTACTCCGTATGCAATCCCTCTCATCATACTTCTACGAGTTTGACCCATATTACTATGCATTCGTACCTGAGTACCTTATAACTCAAGGCTATGTGCCAATGTCAGACAACTGGGCGTATGCAAGCACTGAAACGATTGCACACGGAGGGCAAGTATACACACTCCATCCTGTTGGCCACAGGAACCTCCCACTACCTCAGTACCTGACAGCAGTATGGTACTATCTTTCGTTTGGGCCTGATAATTTCAACCATCTTGTGAACAAGTATGTGGCTGATGTATACCCTCCACTCTTGGGAGCGCTCATAGTATTCTTAGGATACATGCTATTCAAGGAAGAGTATGGAAACCCTATTGCAGTAAGTGGAGCGTTTATGCTTGCATTTGTCCCAGTACTTTTCACGAAATTTCTTGCAGGTGTTTCTGAACAGCTGCCATGGGGACTTTATGCAGGGTTTGCGGGCGTGGTTATGCTGTACCTTGCACTCATCCACCAGGATGACAGAAAATATTACCTGCTCGCAGTTATTGGTGTACTCGGTGCACTGCTAGGTTCAAAGGCAGGTATGATACCAATTGTGATATTTGCAATGTATGCAGTTGCAAGATCAATGTTTGAGTTCCTCCACAACGAGAGGCACAGAATATACTATGAACTGTCTTTTGTGCTTATGCTTACCACGGTTGTATCAGGTATCTTTTCATCCATCTATTTCAACTCTGATTTAATCTCAGAAGTTTTGAGCAGTAACACACTTCTACTGCTTATGGCCGCCCTTTTTTCATTCTTTATATACCATCTTCTGGACTTTGGGAAAGACTACCTTGATACAATGCGCAAACGTGCATATGCATTATGCGGTATTGGGTTGGTCTCAGCAATATTTCTCATAAGCCCACTGGGTACACCTATACTTTCATACGGTTTAGGATTGGCAGGGGTTGGACAGCTCAGTGCAGAGAATGCACTCCAAAAAACAGTTGCAGAAGAGAATCTCTACAGTGCAGATTTGCAGGAACGGTTCGGGTACATGGGCATCTCAATTGACATAAGCCGTATCTCCTCACTATTCATAGGCAAGTACGGCACATTGTACGCACTCCCGTTTGTTTACGTGCTTATGTTTTTCTCACTGGTTTATGCGCTTGTCAAACGAAAAAGTCATCTTGTACTCCTCCTTGCAATATTTATATACTCTCTTTCATTCATAGGCCTTCAAAAGATCAAGTATACACCCCATCTGGCGCTCGTGCTTTCGCTCTCTGTTGTAATCGTTGCAGGCGAAGCCGTGCTATCTTTTGCTGACAAAGAAACCAGAAAATACCTTGCATACATCCCGGGCATTCTATTACTTGTTATTGTATCATTTGCTGCCCTTCTCTACTTATTAGGCATCATAACTTATTTTGTGCAAGGTGGCGGGATATCGTACTTTGCACTTTCTGATACAGTATATTACATAATGTTTGGAGTTATACTCTGTGCCCTTTTATATTACATATACTTGAATTACAAGGAAAGCAGGTATGATATGGTGTTTGGGATTTTGGTAGTACTCCTCGTGCTCCCGTTCGCACTCAACAATGTAGAAGTTGTACCATACTCTCTTGCATACCTAACTGTTGATGGCACAAACTATTCGCAAGTATCAGCTTTCTGTGATAGCACAAAAGATACATTCTATGCAAAGATGTTGTACTGTACGGTAATACCTCAGTACTGGTACGATTCGATGGAATGGATCCGCAATAATGTGGATGATGATTCGTATGTAATCTCATGGTGGGATTACGGGCATTGGACAAACTTCTTTGGCAGGAAACGAACAGTTACACGAAACGATCATCCGTTCGTAATACTTGACCTTGAGGTTGCTGACAAGTTTGTTAATGGTACACCGCAGGAGCTGAAAAATTACATGAACATTCGCAATTCAACATATGTCTTGTTTGATGCAGACCTGATAGGTAAGTGGGGAGCGCTCACATACCTTTCCTGTGTATATAATGGGGATACAAAACCGACCGAGCTTCCACAGGAGTCAAAGTGCAGTGCATCCTACCAGTTTGAGCACATGTACGTGCCTGTCAAAACATCGAGCATTAATGAAATCTGCGTGATCAACGAGTCCTCCTATGGCAAGGTAGGGGTGACTTCATTTGGCCGTGTATACTGCGTGCTTGATCAACAGGGCAGTTATCCATTAGTATTTGATTACAACACCAAAGCACAGGTTAGGGTGGCCACGGCATACATGGGTAGCAGAAGGTTTGACGACCGCAACTATAATGAGTACTTGATGATATACCTTGATCCGCGGGAAGCGCCTGGTAATGGGTACAATTCAGTATATTACAAGGCATTCTTTCTTGGAGAGCTTGAAGGGTTTGAGCAGGTCTACCCAGCGGATAAGGTTGGGCCAGGCCTTCTACCTATAAGAATATACAAGAAGCTAACGTGAGTGTGATTACAAGGTAATGGATGGTTTATATGGATTATGTGCGTAATACAATAGATAGGATAGGTGTTGAGAAGAAGTATGCAGAACGTATAGGGCTTGCTGAAAGGATATTGGAGTTTACATTTCCTGTTAAGCGTGATGATGGAAGCACAGTATTTCTAACTGGGTACAGGTCACAGCACAATTCAGCCCTGGGGCCGTACAAAGGCGGTATAAGGTATCATCCAGGCGTCAATCGTGATGAGGTGCTCCTTCTCTCAAAGCTTATGACCATAAAAAACTCGCTTGCAGGGTTGCCTTACGGTGGTGGCAAGGGAGGGGTATGCTTCAACCCGAAGGAGTTCAGCAAGAGTGAGGTTGAGCGCATATCACGCGCATATGTACAGAACATTTACAGGTTTATAGGCCCAGACCTTGATATACCTGCACCGGATGTGAACACTGATGGAGAGACGATGGCATGGATGTCTGATGAGTATAATAAGCTGACGGGGAAGATACAGCCAGCCACATTCACTGGTAAGCCGATCGAGTTCGGTGGTCTTAATGGCAGGGAGGAGGCAACGGGGCGCGGTGCATACTATGTTATGGCATCTGTGTTTTCTGTGCATAAAATACAAAAATCTGCATCTATTGCAATACAGGGTTTTGGAAATGTTGGCATGAACCTTGCACGCATACTTCACGAGAATGGGTACAAAATTGTTGCAGTGAGCGATTCTAAGGGAGGGGTGTATAATGCGAAAGGCCTTGACATAAAAAAATTGATTGAGATGAAAACATCTGGCAATTCTGTGGCAGATTATGAAACGGGTGAAACAATAACAAACGAGGGGTTGCTTGAGATTGAGTGCGATGTGCTTGTACCCGCGGCATTAGATAACCAGATCAGAAAAGATAATGCAGATAAGATTAATGCAAAGTATGTGTTTGAGGCCGCAAACAACCCAACAACACCAGATGGCGATGCAATACTAAATGAGAGAAAGATTAATGTATTCCCAGATGTGCTTGTAAACGCTGGTGGTGTTTCTGGGAGTTACCTTGAGTGGGTGCAGAATAGGGAGGGCGAGGTGTTTGAGTACAGTGCTGTTGTTGAAAAGCTACGGGTTGTTATGGAACGCGCGTTCAGGAAAGTGTTGGAAGAAAAGCAAAAATCACCCAAACTTTCCTACCGTGAAGCTGCATACAATGTAAGCGTGCGCAGGTTAGTTTCCGCAATGAAATATATCTTCTAATTTTGTTCTTTTACTCCAGGTCAATCCTTGGTGCAAGGTAATATACAAACGTGGCATTCCCCAATTTATACTTGAGTTTTAGAGGTGCATTTGTTTTTAATGATAATTCAACATCTTCTGAGTTGTCTGCGCCTTTTACCATATCATCCAGGTACTGTACTGGGAATGTTACCTTTGCAACACTCTTTACATCCATCTTTTTTATTGCACCATCTTCACCTTCAGTATACTCTATCATGGCCTCTGCATTATCACCGCTTGCACTTATTTTAAGTGTTTTTCCGCGCGCCTCAAATGTTATGTGAGAGCTCACAAGTGATATGTCTTTTATTGCATCTTTAAACTTTCCTGAATTTATCAAAACCTCTGCATCGTGCTCAACCTTTGGCTCGCGTTCAATCCCACCGCTAACATCTATTACAGGCACCTTGAATACTTTCTTTGACTTGCCATCAGAGAACTGTACAACCACTCTATTATCCTCATCATATATACTGAGCTTCTCAGTGCTACCCCTATTTAGAATCTTGTTAAGGTTTTCAAGGTTGAGCCCTACGTTTTGTGAGGATTCAATCTGATAATCCGCAAAGGCACTGCTAGGCATTGTGAATACAACCATTGCGATCTGTGATGGGTCAAGTGCATGCAGGCCCAATCCTTCCTTTTTGATTGAGAATGATCCCTCATCTATAAGATTACTTAACGCCTCGATTGCGCTCTTGAACTCGCGCGCATTCTCAAACTCTATCTTGAACATTCATACTCACCTCTTTTTCTTTTCTGTTCTCAGTATGCCAAACTTTTCCATATAACTGTGCGATTGATACACTATAAGGAAAGGTATTATTAAAAATGAATTTAACATCAGTGTTATCCATTGGAAGTATGCAGGAATTATTAAGTATGTCACCAAAGAGGTTGTAATCAGAAGGCCGAGCCCGACAATGACCCATTTAATCACTCTCCACGGATACATTTTCATATGTTCAATGCTGGAGCGCACGGCATGTGCAGGCTTGAGTTCATCTATAACTATGGCAGGGCCGATGTAGAAAAACGGCAGGTATAGTGCAAGAAATGCCAATGCTGACACCCAGTATGGCGCATTCAGTTCCACAAGGAATACCTGCACAAACGCATTCACTAGGAACAGGAATATGTATATCATGAATATCGTAAATGTGCTCTTTGATATATTGTTGATGACTTCTGTTGCAATGTTGAGCATTGTCTTCTCACTTTTTACTATAAGGTTGACAGCAACAACCCCGAACGCAACAAAAAAGTTTGAAAGCAGGAATGTGAATGCTATCACAAATGCATCTAATGCACTCATCTCTGGTATGCTCATAAACCTCAGGAAAACTCCACCGGATGCGTTATACGTAGGACCGCTCGCAAGGATTGGCAACAGCAGCCCAAGCAGAAAAGATATTGAAAATACCATAAGTATTCCCAGATTTTTGCAAAATGTTTTGATAGCATTTTCAACAACCATTTTTACACCCCCAATCCCAGTTTTTCGCGTATCTCGGGCCTTATCTTCTCAATTGACCAGGGAGGATCAAACACTACCTCAACCTCAACATGTTTCACACCTTCCATCTTCTCAACTGCACTCTTGACATTCTCAACCAAGAGCGTGGCCAGAGGACACATAGGTGTTGTCAATGTCATTTTTATACCCACTCTACTATTATTAATATCTATACTATATATAAGCCCAAGGTCAACCACATTTATACCAAGCTCAGGGTCAACAACCTGCTTGAGTGCATTCATTACATCATCTTTTGTGATATTGACCATATAGTTAAATTATACACAAACATTTAAAATTGAAAGGCGCGAGAAAGTCTGGAGATGCACACCCTCTTTAGTTTTCTCTAGATCTTAATGACGGGCCCGCGGGGATTTGAACCCCGGACTTCCTGGTTAAAAGCCAGGCACTCTAGCCAAGCTGAGTTACGGGCCCAGTGCGATACTTGAAATTTATAAATGCATACTTTTATAATAATCACATATGCCAGCACCTGAGATTGTTGTGCGCGAGTTTAAAGACCTGATTAACAGGCCCATAGACTCGAAGAAGTATGACTATGGCCACCTGTTGATTGTTGGCGGGAGCAGACAGTATACGGGCGCGATAATATTTAATGCGCTTGCGGCATACATAGGTGGCATTGACCTTGTAACTATCGCCGCCCCAAAACGCGCGGCTGACATAGCTGCAGCATATGCTCCAGATATAATTGCAGTACCTATCGATTGCGATTACCTTTCTGATAGTCAGTATAATACAATTCGCCCATTAGTTGAAAAAAAGGTAAGCGCGCTTCTTGTAGGTAGTGGAATGGGTAGAAAGAAGAAGACATTTGACCTTGTAAAAAAGCTTCATGAAAACCTTACAAATATTCCGTTCATTTTTGATGCGGATGCGTTATACTGTGTGCACGAGCTTAAGTTAAGGGAATGTGACCTTCTAATACCTAACATAAGAGAGTTTGGAGTGCTCTCAAAAGGCGAGATGCCCAACAAGAAGACAGTTGAGGAGCTTGCGTGCAAACTTGGGTGTACAATACTTGCAAAAGGCTCAACAGATTATGTTGCATCACCAGGTAAGCTGACCAAAGATGTTCCTGATAAGAGCAAGAAATCAGTCTATCTGGCAAAGGGCGGTACGGGCGATTTGCTTGCCGGTCTTTGTGCATCTTTCATTGGACAGGGTATTCCGGTTTATGATTCGGCATTGCTTGGGGCACGTGTTATGAAGTCAGCAGGTATACTTATAGGTAAGGATAAAGGGCCATTCTATCTTCCATCAGAGCTTCTTGGTTATGTGCAACAGGTTCTGGTAAAAGAGATGTGATTGTTTTTTAGATTGCTGGCCTACAAAACCAAAAAGTATATAAACCATAGCACTTCCTAACTGTTCATATTTTGAGGTGTATGTATGAGTCCGACACAAAAAAGGATTGGTAGCAAGATTAATTTGATTGAAAAAGATGGTGTGATAAAAGAGATATCTTCGCTAAAAGTTGAGCCTACAGATAAGTGGTACTCTTCTGTTTTTAAGAAATTGAAAGCAGGTGTTTACAAGGTTTCACTGGGTATTGCCATTGCAACACTTCTTTCAACAGTGCCACCTGCAGTAAACACGGCACGTGCTGAAGAAATAACGAAGGAGATTACCGTAGTTGGACCGAATTTCAAGAAAACCATACCTATAGTTCTTACGGATGAGATGCAGAATGCATACAAGAAATATATTGAAACAGGTAATAAGAATGAATTAGACCTAAGGATTACATCGGCAGCGCGTGATGTTATTAAGACGCATAACATATCTCAAGAGTATTTCTCAAAAGTGGAAAACCTTTACGAGAACAGTCTCCGGGATTGGTATGACTCCAAATACCCTGGCAAGAGGCAGAAAAAGAAGGAAGAGGCAAAAAAACCGCAGGTTGGAATAAAAATAGGAAATGAGCAGGGAGCAGATAAACCTCCCGTGAATATAGACACTCCGCAGATTGAGGTTGTTGATCTTAATACCATTGGTAATGAACTTCTTAATTCCGCAAGCAAAGGCTGTCTTACAAAATTAACAAACGGTTGCAACTACACAGTTATGGACCTTGTTGAGAACAAGAAGGCAGATGTAAATTTCAAGAATTCGGAGGGTAAAACACCTCTTATGCTTGCAATCAAAGGAAATTATCCTAAGACTGTGGAATACTTGTTATCAAGGGGAGCAAACCCAGAAGAAAAGGATAGAGAGGGCAATACACCTTTGATGCTTGCAGAATCTTTAGGTAATGAGAAAATCATTAATTTGCTTAAAGGCAACAAACAAAAGCTTGCATGGCAAGGCCCAGAGTTTATGAACAAGAATAGGCAGAATACACCATCATCCACAGAATCAAATGATGACTTTACGAAAGGCTATGAATTATATAGACAAAAACGAGATGGTCAAGAAAAAGCAAACAATCAAAAACAACAAACATCGGCGGATACAGCGAATCAATGGACTGAAGACAAAGTAGATGTAGATGCACTGAAAAAGAAGGTTGAAAGCAAGAAAGCAGAGCTTAATGCTGAGGAAGAAAGAATTAAAGCAGAAAGGAAGAAGCTGGAAGGAATAGATGAAAATATTTCAAAGATTGCTGATGAAATGAACGGTATAAATTCAAAACTGAATGAAGCAAAAAAGTCTTCACAAGAAAAAGATCAAAATATTACTGAACTTAGCAACCAGATAGACGAGATGCGCAAAAAGCTTGAGCAGTTAGAGAATAATATGAAACAGTTGAAGGAAGATAAGGAACAGTTGGAGAAAGATATAAAAGGCCTGGAAGAAGAGAAAAATAAGAAGCGTGATGAGCTGAAAAAACTCGAAGATAGTTTGAGCGATGTGGAAGAGAAGAAGGGTTCTGAGGCAGTTTTGGCATCTCAACAAACCAAATCCGAACCTGAGGAAGAGGAACCATCTATAAGCGACTATGAAGAAAAAGAGCCATCAGTGCAACATGGTGGAAACAGGTATGAGCTTACCATACTCACATTAAACAATTTCATAACTTATCCTGACATATTCGGAAATAATAATATAGTAGAATCAGGCACACAACTCCCAGTTCTTATAGGTATTATTCCTCTTACGGATAATCTTGGGCTCTCAGCCATTGTTGGCATGAATATCCACAACTATTCTCTTGGCGGCAGTGAAAATTATGGTTGGAGGACATACCCGTTTTTTGGCATAGGCCCACTTATAAAATTAGGTAATGAATCGATACATACTCTGTTAACATTGAGGAATGATCCTATAAGTGGTGAGATAATGCATGGGCTATCAATGCATGCAAACGGGCCACTGCAGTTAGATTTCGGGACGGAATTTGTTAAGAACCGCCCCACAACTCTCAATATGAAGTATTGGAACAATGATAGTAAGTATCCGGTAATAGTAGATGCCAACCTGTATGCAAACGGGCAAAAAGACAGGATAAATGATGTAACCTACCAGAACATAACAGGTAATCTACGACTTCAGGTTCCACTTACTTATGATTCAAGCGTTTACCCGAACATTGTTTTAGGGGTTGTCGGCACTGGCTCTGATGCAGGTCAATTCTATGATAGGGTGCTTGCAGGTGAGGCCGGTGCTTCGCTAACATTAAAATGGTTAAACATTGGTGTGGTTGCACTTGTAGGAGAGGAGAATGGAAGGTCTGTGAGGTTTGATGGCGGCACGTGCAAATTGGGTGAGAATGTATATGATTTCAGCTGTGTTGATAAAGACAAGGTAGCCACAGGGTATGGCATTTTTGGTAATATCAATGTAAAAATAGGTGAAAGTTCGCAGATAAAGGGAGGGCTGGAGTACATGAAGCTGGGTGAAAACACTATACTGCTCCCGCAAATAGGTATAGTAATAAACTGGTGAGGTAATTAAGATGAAAAACAACATATACATAGCAATGTTTGTGCTGTTCCTTTTTGCAACAGTCTCTGCATTCGTTGTTAACATACGCGGAGACATGCAACTGGTTCAACGCGATTCAAGCGTTTCAGTGTTTCCGAGCGTTGTACCAAGATATTGTGATGTTATAGTTACAACCTCGCCCTCAACACTCGTTAAGGTCTACAGACAGAACGGAGTAGATTCAGGCATTTCATGCACAACAAACTCTGATGGTACATGTAAGTTCAGGTTTGACTCTACTCAGTCCATGGGTACTTACTATGTCAAAAATACAGTTAACAATATGCAAGCAATGGTTGAGCTGAGACCAGGGATATCGTGCGAATCTAATGTGCAGACCCTGGTTTTGGATCCGAGTTCATTCACGGTGGCTGCAGGTTATCCATACATAGTACGCGCACTTGCTTATGATTCGAATGGGAATTACATAACCCCCTCACCATCATTTTCGCTTACTGATGCTACGATGGGAAACCTCTCCCAGGCAGGCCTCAGTCCTGACCAGGTAATGTTTGTAGGGAAGAGAACGGGTACGGTCAGAATACGTGCAGATTATGGAGGTAAGACTGCATATTCTGATGTAACAATCGTTCCTGGTTATTGTAATGACATAAACGTAACCTCGATCGTAAACGCCTGGTACACAGTAGGTTCAACGATCGTGATTGATGCCAAAACAACTGATACATATGGTAATGATAAAGGCGATGTGCAGGTCACTCTTAAGTATTACATGCCTGATGGCACAGTATCAACGTTAACCAATACTTCGAATGCTTCTGGTGACGTACAATTTGTTGAAGAGATTGGTATAAAGGCAGGCAATGGCCGCATAGAGCTTCTCCCTTATAAACCCATCTTATGTGCACAGAACAAAGCCGAGTACAACTTTGAGGTGAAGCCCGACAATCCATACATGGTTGAAGTAATCCCACAGTATACAGTAAAGAGTGTTGGGCAAACCCAACAGTATGTTGCAAATGTTTATGATAAGTATTCAAACAGGATAAGCAACCCAAATATTAGATGGTCAAGCTCTAACCCAGTTGTTGCAACAATCGACCAACAGACTGGTATTGCGACTGCAATGTTCCCAGGCCAGAGCACAATAACTGCAGAGGCATACTATCCAATAGTAAGAAATGCACTAATCTGTGAATTTCCAGGAATGTGCAGAGTTGGACCCAAGCTTGATTGGTATAGTGTAAACGGCACGGCACAAATGACTGTCAGCAACGGTGCTGCAAATGACATAGTATTATCACCTATGAATGCAGACGTACCTGCTGGAGATACACTACAGTTCAGCGCAGTTGTTTATGATGTCCATGGTGCCCAGATACAAAACCCTTCACTTACCTGGTCAACTGATGTTGGAACGATCACAGGCAATGGTTTGTTCACTGCACAGTCTAAGGTTGGAAGCGGGGTTGTCAATGTCTCTTACAACGGTATTACTAAATCAGCAACTGTAAATGTTATACCAAATGCTCCAGCAAGGATTGATGCAGTTGCAACTGAACAGGTAGTACCTGTAAACAGCATAACACAGCTTTATGCCAATGTGACTGACAGGTATGATAACCCAGTTGAGGGTGTTCAGGTTGACTTTGAGATTCTTTCTGGTGATGCAACGATTGACAGGTTTGATCCTACTGATGCAAACGGCATTGCACCATTATATGTACTTACTGGGAATAGTGAGGGCACAGTCATTGTTAAGATGACAGTGTCTGGCACATCCATATCTGACACAACATCGTTTATGGTAGTTGTTCCAAACGCAACAATAACAGGTACAGTTCTTGACTCAATGAACAATCCAGTTGACAATGCAGTTGTGCTTGTGGAGAATACGCCTTATCAGAACACTACGGATGCAAATGGCAGGTATGTTATATATGATGTAAGCCTTGATGGGGTTTACAACATAACCGCAAGCAAGAACGGGTATACGAGCATGACGGTTGAGCACGAGATACATAAGAATACAGTTTACGCAATTGATTTCTCACTCATAAAATATGCCCATGTAAGCGGTTCAGTAACAGATTCCTCAGGTACTCCTATCCAGAATGCCAATGTAAGCATAATTCGTAATGGTGCGCAGGTTGCAAGCATGCTTACACAGGCGAATGGAGGCTATATGCTAGAAATAGCACCAGTGCCAAACTATGGATATACAGTACAGGCAGTTGCAACAGGGTATCAGCCAAAATCCGTTGATACAGTAATAATGCCTGGAGATTCATTAGTACTCAACTTCAACATGGGCGACCAGGATAATGACCCGCCACTGATATACTTTGTTGGTCAGACACCTGCAGCCGATTCATATGTCAAAGGCATTGTTGTGATTGAAACACTCGCATCCGATCCGAACTATGATTCGACCGAGATTATAGTTAATGGTCAGCAAGTGGCAGTCTGCAGTACCATTACATGCAGTGCATCTGTGAACACTGCACAGTTACAGGACGGGCAGGTGCTTGTTGAGGCAGTTGCAAGGGATAAGGGAGGCCTTACATCAACAGTGTCAAGAAACCTCTTTATAGATAACATTCCACCTATAGTGGAGTTCATTCCACCAACACCTGCAAATGGGAGTGAACAGTCTTCACCGTTTGTAGTGAATGTTAGTGCAGATGATGCCACTGGAATAAATAAGATTGTGATAAGCATAAACGGTAATAATGCGGTTGAATGTAATGGAAACGTATGCAGTTATACTATAGATCCAGCGTTATACTCCGGTGTCATAACCGTTGTTGGCACTGCATACAGCGAGCTCAACTCAAACTCTACCCAAAGACAGTTCAACATAACTCAACAGGGTCAGCAGGCGGCAACGCTTCTTGTGTCGGCAAACCCATCCAATGTGCTTACGGGTGAGAATAGCATCATAACAGCAACACTGCTTGACACAAACGGCAGGCCAATACAGGGACAACAGGTTTGGTTTACCAGCAGTGGAGGCGTATTAAACCCCACTTCAAACACTACGGATTCAAACGGTCATGCCACAGTCAGTTTCAGCTCACAGAATGTCGGCACGTTTACAGTGAATGCAGTGGCAGGCCAGCTTACAAACTCAACACAGGTTACAGTATCAGCACCTGCACAATCGGGTGCTTTGGCCGGCACTATAACGAATGCCTCAGGAGTACCATTGAGCGGAGCAGTGGTTGAGCTCTACAAGAACAATCAGAAGCTGTTTGAAACGACAACAAACCAGAATGGCCAGTACTCAATCAATGTGCCTGCTGATAGATATGATATAGTGGTTTCATATTCTGGGTACTTGAGTGCTAGGGAATATGGCGTGGTTGTCAGTGCCGGGCAGACAACAACAAAGGATTATGTACTGACAAAGCTTTCTAGGTTATATGGCACTGTATCTAACGAGACTGGAAGCCCGGTTGCAGGTGCAACGCTCAAGGCATACAGGAATGGGCAGCTTATTGCAACCGTGCAATCACAAGCGGATGGCAGTTATGAGTTCATAATAGCCTCAGGGGTATATGTTGTTGAGACAACACATCCTGACTACTACAGGGCACTCTACACAATATATGTACCTCCAGTGAGCGAAGTGCAGAAGAATGTTGTACTGTACAGGTGATTATGATGAACACAAGAATATTATTTTTTTCATTGTTTCTTTTTATCTCTCTTGCTTTTGCAGGCAATCTTACAGGGACAGTTAAGAATCTGGCAACAGGCACAGGTATACCTTCAGCAAGTGTTTATGTTTATGATTCATGGAACGTGTTAGTCGCACAGGCACAGACGGATGGCAACGGTGTGTTCACAGCCCAGAATATTACAGGCCATTTCGTTTTAAGGGTTGTAAAGGATGGCTATACGAACGGATACTTCACTGCTGATGTCGGTGCTTCTGAGAACAAGGATATAGGGGATTTACTCATTGTGCCTCATGCAACACTTCACCTATCAGTAAAAGATAATGCATCTGCATACATACAGAATGGCATTGTCAAGGTTATGCAGAACGGAGATACTTTGGTTGCGCAGTTGACTGGACCTTCAGGTGACATAAAAGTGTCCCCAGGCGCATATACAGTAGTATTCCTTGCACCATACTACACAATACAATCATTTCAGGTCTCAGTATCACCTGCAGAAGAGGTTACATTGACATCTTCTCTTGAGCCCACACAGCTTGATACCACTCCAAAAGTGATCAGCGTGCGTGTTGAGTTGAGCGATAACAGTGTAGTTGCTGGTGATGAGGTTACAGTGAGGGCAGTTGCAAGGTATGATGACATGCGTGAGGAGGATGTGACTTATGCAGCATCATGGAATGTTAATGGTGCAGGTGCATTTTATGTGCCTACACTTATTGCCACAAAGTATGGCGCAAATAGCATAGAGGCCACATTCTCCGGCAAATCAGGATCATCACAGCTCAATGTAAGCTTTGGCACACCAGTATCCCTTGATTTGCAGGCAAGCTCAACCTCAATCTACACAGATCAAAATGCAATCCTCACATCATACCTGGTTGACAGGTATTCAAACCTCCAGGGAACATCAAATGTAACATACTCAACAACCTGCGGTTCTATACAGGGGTCAGTTTTCAGCTCACCATCTGAGTGTACGGCAGTTGTTACCTCTGTTTACAACCAGAACAGCTCGTTGAATGATTCAATCACCATATCCGTTGCAAAGAGAAGCAGCAGTGATGGAGGTTCTAAGGGTAGTAGCCGTGGCTCTAGCACACGCAGACCATCATATACACAATCCACACCATCACAATCAACCATACAGAATACGTCGCATACAGAGGAGCCAATCATACATGTAGAGGAAAAAACAATAAAATTCATATTCCCACCATCAGTCTATGTTGGTGATACAGTTACAGTGACTGTGCTCGATACGCAGAGTGATCCTGTGGATGGAGCAGTGATCACCCTTGAAAGACCGGACAACTCAACAATATCACTCGTATCACAGAATGGCGGCAGGATGTCCTTTGTGGCATATTATGTGGGAGACTATATCTTGAAGTCAACCAAGTATACAATAACTGGTGATACTAAAATAACAGCAAAGCCGTTACCCACTAGTGAGTCATTACAGAGAACTAGAAGACTGGGAGATAAGAGAGATGGCATAAAGGAAAGTAATGATAATGTTTCTGGAGGCACTTCCACCCCATCAAAAGATATGAGCATGCTCGATGCAATATTTGCAGCATTTAGTGGTGAGATTTCAATTGCTGATGCAATCAGAACAACCGCTCCATTATGGTTAGTAATCGGTGCTGTACTGCTTGTAGCAGCCATATTCTTTGTTGTTTATACATTCATATTGGGCGGCCGTCCTCAAGGGACTTCAACAGATGCAATGAAAGAGCATGGCAAGCAGTTGGTAATCCAGCAATCCATGGAACCATTACCACCAGAGCATGTTGATGCGATTGCAGAGCAAATCTCACACTCTGAGACACCAGTGGATAATGAGGATAATGAGAAAGAGTTGAAGACAGAGATAGGACAGCTTAAAAAAGAGCTCAGGGAACGTATGGAACGACTCAAGCAGCTTAAGAAGGGCAAGGGGATTGACAAATAACTTTAATATTTTTCATATTTAATATTGTGTGGTTGTTTATGGGAAAATTCAACATATCAACACCAGCATCAAGCGCAGGCATAATGCGTTTCATGGATGTTAAGGCGAGCAAGGTACAGATTGACCCAAAGCATTTCCTTGTTATAGCCGTGGTCATAATAATAGCAATTTCATTACTCAGGATGATACTTGGCTGAATAGGTGTGCGGGTCGAATAATTTAATATTACTTCTTTGCCAAATTCAAGCTGTATGGACAGGAAGTTTGTAGAGCGCGTTTCTGCAAAGGATATGTTCCCTCTGTTTGAATCCATCCGCAAATCGCTTGTGCACTATTTTGCAAGCCATCTCGTAACATATCCATCTGCAGGCAACATGCTGGCTGGTAAATGCGGTGTCTTTGTCACTTATAGGGATGGTAAGGGTAATGTACGGGGCAGTATGGGTCTTTTGGATACGGACAGGCCACTGTACCAGAGCGCTATAGATTGTGCCATAAGCGCGGTCAAGGATGACCCACGGTATGAAAGGATCATAATAAACGATGTTAATTCGATCTCGATAGAGATTACATTGATTGACAATATATGGGAAATCACCAACAATTTTGAGAGCGCAAGCAAAATGTATAAACCAGGAACTCACGGGTTTTATGTTGAGACTGACATTCTTGCAGGCGTGCTTCTCCCAAGAGAAATAGTTAATGAGAAGATAAACAGCTTTAACAGCGCGATAGAACGGCTGAACTCAAAATGTAACTTGCCTAGCGGAAAAGGCGCAAGGTACCACATGTTTAGTTCAAGGGTATTTCTGCAGACTGCAGCCGGTAGTGAAGTGATAGAGTTATGAAAATAGTTGATTATGATAGTGAGCATTGTGCAATAATCGTTAATAAACGGCAGCTTAGGAATGCCGGGTTCAGTGAGGGTGAAGAGGTGTATGTGATTACTATTGAGAATGGCCTTCTTGGGATACTTAGAAAATCAAGCTTCAAGGAGCACTTGCGTGATGCTATTCGCAAGGGGATTGAAAGCCCAAGCTCTGCACAAACAACTCCTTTGCAGGAGTTTAAGCTGAGTGATGATGAGCACAGGTTTCTATCTAAGATATCAAAGGTGAAGTTTTCCGATAGAACTCCAGACAAGGTCCTTGCATTACTATCTGAAGATGAGCATGGCTTGCTTAAATCATTGATTGATAAGGGGGTGATAAGACTTTACAAGAGTGCGCAGACGGGTGATATGGTTTATGCAATCAACAATAAGGTATATTCACAACTACAAAGCCATTCTGTGGAACATGATCTGGCAAAAGAGGAAGTGCAAGCATCACAGGAAGGTGCAGTGGAAGATGTTCTGCAGGAGTTCTTATCCGTGCTTAAGAAAGATGGGTTTGTGATGGTTCCGAAAGATGAGCAGGCAAAACTTCTTTCAGACAGGCTTAGTGATTATATAAAGAAAGGGGTTTACATAGGAATGCGTGGCTATGATTCGCGCTATTATGTTTTTTCAAAGAAGATGTATAAAGAGGCGTATGACAAGATAAATACTGTGTTTGCCGGTAAGAAATCTTTATCATTGCAAGAAATCTCAAAAGGCACAGGGTTGAGTGAAGATGTCTGCAAAGGTATAATATGCTTCATGCTTGAGAACGGGGAACTTATCGAGAAGTCCAGAGGTAAGTATGAGTTGGTGTTATGAGATTGTTTAAGAATGGCCAGAAACTGGGAGACATGACATAAGTGGTATGAGCTGCATGAATGGCCAGCAATTAGTATGTATGAGTTGGTGTTATGAGATTGTTTAAGAATGGCCAGAAACTGGGAGACATGACATAAGTGGTATGAGCTGCATGAATGGCCAGCAATTAGTAAGTATGAGTTGGTGTAATGATATGAAACAGGTAAATGGTGTGCAGCAATACGAAGTATGATAGGTGTAGTGGTATGAAGCAGGTTAAGGATGCGCTTTACAATTACATAAGACTGAATGATTGCGAAAATTCAGTGGTTAACAGCCCTTACTTTCAAAGGCTTCGATATGTTAAGCAGCTTGCAATGGCATATCTTGTTTATCCAGGTGCAAACCATACAAGGTTTGAGCATTCGCTAGGTGTTCTTTTTCTTGCTAATAGATACTTTGAGCTTCTAGGTTCAGAGAGGGATGAAGAGGTTGTGCTTGCGGCACTGCTGCATGATATTGGCCATGGACCATTTTCTCACGAAAGCGAACCACTTCTTATGGCACATAACCTTTCACATGAGAGGTTATCAGTGGAGATTGTTTCAAAGACTGAGATTGCTGACATACTTTCCGATGCAGGATGTTCGCCTCGGCGCGTGTGCAATTATATAAATGGCATGGGTAAAGGCACTCTCATAACTGGTGCTCTTGGCATTGATAGAATAGATTACCTTATGCGTGATTCGTATTATGCAGGTACGGTACACGGGAAAATAGATTATGAGCGGTTACTTAGTACGATAAGTGTTAAGGACGGAAGGCTCGTTATTGATTCAAAAGGTATTGAGGCGGCAGAGGCGCTTGTGGTTTCCAGGTTTCTCATGTTTTCAACAGTATATCAGCATAAGACGGTAAGCATAGCATCAGCAATGCTGCGTAAGGCAATTGATCTCGCATATGAAGATGGTGCGTTTACAATAGATGAGTTCTCCAGGATGGCAGATTATGAGTGTATCATGCGTATGCGTCAGTCAGAGAAGGCAAGGAGTATTATAGATGCAATCCTTAACAGGAGGTTGTATAAGCCAGCAATTCTACTAAGGGGGTATGAGATTTCTGATAAGATGAGGAGGTTACTGGACAGGCCTAATTTTATATCGAAAATTGAGGATGAGATATGCTCACATTGCAACATATCAAAAGAAGATGTGATCGTGCATTACACGCACGGAAGTTATAAACCAGTGCATGTGCGCATAAGTGGAAGAGGGGAGAGTGAGCTTTCTAAGGTTTCAGATGTTGTTTCATCAATAAGGAAGGCTTCAGAGGGAAAACGCATACTATTCATAGCAGTTCCACAGAAAATGAGGAATGAAGTATCTGTTGCCTGCAATAAAATTCTTGGCCAATACCTAAAAACTAAAAAATAATTACGCCGGGGAGGAGATTTGTTCAGGCCTTTCTCAAATTTTAGAGATAAAAAGGGGCAATACCAGACACGTTTCTGGTAATGTAGTTCTCTTTTTGACCCCGAGGGCCTTTTTCTCTTTCTAAGAGAAAAAGGGG
>JBMFNT010000013.1:0-21614 GCA_049970015.1 Candidatus Micrarchaeia archaeon | reverse complement strand
GTAGATAGTTTAACCTTTTGTGAGCGAGAAATCTCACATGGGAGCTGTGGGATGAAAGCGAACACAAGAAATGTGAAGCAAGAAGCCCACGCATTTTAAGGGTGGGGGCATGTCACCCTTCAGGATATGCCTTCTTTACAATCTCCCTAAGCTCATCTTTCTGGAAATGCTCACGCATTGGCCTAAGAAGGCATACAAACACATCAGCAACTGCATTTTTCAAATCCATTGGATGTAGCTTGTTCTCAACATATGCTTTTTCCAACTCTTCATAACTTCCAAATTCAACATTCCCACCAAACTTTTCAGGCCTATTAACAATAAATGTTTCATGTTTTGCCTCAAGTATAGGAAACACAACATTTTTGCAGAGCGCAAGCACCCCATTGTTTTCAACAGTTCCGGCAGGACAGAATGTTTTTCCAAACTTTCTTCTTATATCACTCTCACTGTCCAACAAGTCAATTTTTGATTCTGGTTCTGATGAGCTCATCTTTCCACCACTTAGCCCGGGCATCATTGGGTTCATGAGATGTATTCTTTTCCTGTACCCTAACTTTGGCAAGTATTCTCCAGCAAACACAAAAATTTTCCTTTGGTCAAGGCCACCAAACTGCGCATCAACACCAAGATATTCTTCATCAATTGATTGGAGGAGAGGGTAGATGATCCCACCTATTTTTGGCGATTCCACCTGCTTTACCACGTCTGCTCCTGCCTTTCTCGCGTCATGTACGGTTACAAGCGAACACAGTCTATACACGTCAAGCGTATATTCCTTGCTTAACTGTATGTCAGTACCTCTCACGAATTTCAGCTTCTTAATATCAACACCAATAATTTCAAGAAGACATTTTATGGCTTCCTCATAATATTTAGTCCTGTAATCAAGCAACTCCCATGAAGTTTTCATATTGTCAAGGTATGCATGCAGATCTGCAATCAGTATAGTAACTTCACAACCCGCCTTTAGAAAATCCGATATTTTGACCATGGGCACAAAATATCCGATATGCAGCTTTCCAGTGGGTGCAGTCCCCCAATAAACCTTGAGGTTTCTTTCGCTGAGTATACTCATCAATTCGTCTTCCCCTATAACCTCCCAAAGGTTTCGTGTAATGAGCCTAAACTTCTCAGAAGTATTCATTCAATCACTTTTTGCAAGATATATTATCCGTGACCTCCCCCTTCCTTTCGCAGGAACGGTCTCGATAATGCCAGAATCTTCCAAACGCTTTAAGTAATTCCTCATTGACCTTTCATTAATCTTACCAAACCTTTTGTAGAGATCCCCACTCTTGACCTCTCCATTCTCTTTGATATAGCTAACTATTAATTTTTCATTTTCATCGAGCACCACATCACTTTTCTCACATTTTCTTAGACTGCCCTTCATTTCAATAGCCTTTCTTACATGGTCAACATCCAACATTTTTGCATCTTCCTTCTCAGCAATTCTTGACGCTGTTAGCAACAGGTTTATAGCAAGCCTGGCATCTCCACCAACCTTGTATGCGTGCGCTGCACAAAGCCCTATTGCATCTTCACTATACCCAGACAATGCAATCCTGGCACGCTCCTCCAATATTTTTTTAAGCTGTGGCACAGTATACGGTTTGAATTCCACATCACGGTTTATCATGGAGCTTCTTATGCGGGAGTCAAGCACTGAAACAAGCCCTATATCATTGACAATTGATATGACACTCATTTTCATCTTATAATTCTCATTAAGCCGATTTAAGTCATAAAGCACATCCCCATGCCCACTGGCAACGAGCCTATCCATCTCATCAAGCACAACCACGATGAATAGGTTTTTCTTGTTTGATATTTCAACAACCCTTTTTATCACATCCTCTATTGCCGTTCCTCTCATGGGTGCAATGTATCCTATGTGGTGTGCAATCTCGCTGAACACACCATACCTAGTACCTGAATGCCAGCAGTTTATATAAACGATCCTAACCTTCCCAGAAAACTCGCTAAGCTTCTCCATAACATATCTCAACACAACTGTCTTTCCTGTGCCGGGTGGCCCATATATCAGCATGTTTTCTGGTTTTCTCCCGTCCAGTGCAAGCCTTATGTTGTATGCAATCTCCTCAATCTCCTTCTCTCTTCCAGGAAGCTTGTCTGGTACATACTCTGGTAGAAGGGCTTTCTCATTGAGAAATTCCATATTATGTTATACCTGCATTTATTTTTATATATGTATCAGAATGATGAATCCCCAAACACGGGCTGGTTTGGATATAATACAATCCCCTTATTTTCAATGAGCTTGAATGGCACCATTCTTCTTAAATGATTGGTGCCACGCATTTTTACGACCTCAAGCGCAAAATCCCTTATCTCTTTTCTTCTTATTGAATGGATTGCTATGAATGCATCAGCAAGGAACTCCACACCAAACCTCGCCTTGAGATCACCTGTATGTGTTACTTCTCCTTCAGAGGTTATAAGTGCAGTCACACCCCACTTTTTTATGTTGTTGAAGAGCTGTAGTATTGAAAACCTCCTCTTGTAATCATTCTCGAACAATAATGCAAATGATGTAACAGAGTCAAGCACGATTCTTTTTATCTTGTTATCCCTCACAATATCTTCTATTACAGTACCATCCTTGAAGAACTTGTCAACCTCGTGTGGCATGTACTGCATAAAGCTAAACATCTTCTTCTTTTCTAGCGATTCAAAATCCCAACCAAACCTTTTCATGTGCTTGTATACCTGTCCCTTACTCTCCTCAAATGTTATGTAAAGCCCAGCTTCATTGTAATTTACTGCGCCATTGTACAAGTACTGAAGGCCGAACGTACTCTTTCCTGTTCCGGCCTCTGCGGCAATCATGACAATCGATCCCTTTTCAAACCCACCCTCAATCATATCATCGAATCCTTCAATCCCTGTAGACAATCTATCAGTTCCAGGCATCTCTACACCCCATGTATTATGTTCCTAACAAGTGTACGGTTTCCTGTTATCTTTCCCAACCTGTCAACAAACTTAATCTCAAATTCCTTTACATCCTTTGTCTCACTTAAGACCTCCTCCCCAATCTTCCGTGCAACGGGCCCAAACACTTTCACAGCCCGGCTTATCAGGACTTCAGCATCTTCACGAAGCATTTATTCACCCAATATTTTCATAATCTTCTTACTGCTTTTTTCCATGCTAAGTAGTACAAGGCCAAGGTTTGCATCCTTGCTTACCAGGCACGCAAGTATTGCCATCTCTCCAGCACCGGTTGCAACAAGCTTACCTTCACTGCTTTCAACCACTACTTGACCAAACTCTCCAAGCTTCAGCTCACCAACAGAAGTTTCTGCAGTCCCAACAAGTGCAGCTGTCATAGCGGCAATTGTTCTTGCATCAACATAATTTGGCATATCGCTTGCAACCATGAGTCCATCACGGCGTACGATTGCACTGGCATCTATGTCACCAACCTTTCTAAGGTCTGCAAGAATTGTCTCGAGCTCTTGCCTTTTTTCCATATGGTAAGTAATGTGTTTAAAGATTTATAAATAAACAGGATAATGATAATATTGGTGTTGATATGGCGAAGAGGAAACCTAAACTTGCTAAAAAGAAGATGACTAAAAGGAAGGTGCAAAAGGCTGCTCCACCAGCACCCAAGCTTACTACTGAAGAAAAAAAGATAGTTGAGCGTATTGAGCCCGTAATAGAGAAGGATGTTGAGAAAGAAATAGTGGAAAAGTTAGAAGAAGTAGAGGAAGATAACCTAATGAAAATCGCGGTCAGTGTTGTTGTGAGTACTCTACTGGCAGGCATACTTGGTGCAGCAATATTTTACTTTAACCCACTACCTACATCACAGCTAGCCCTTGTCACATTTGTGATGTGGGTCATACTTATGATAGTGACATACTTCTTCCAGAGCAAGTAGCCGGCCTTTATTTTATTTAGGCAGGCATACTTGGTGCAGCAATATTTTACTTTAACCCACTACCTACATCACAGCTAGCCCTTGTCACATACAGTGTATATTTTTATTTTATTTATGTGTAAAAAACATATGCAAAGAGTGCTTGTTTTCATTCTTTTGACCTTTGCGCCATTTGTGTATTCAGCAAACTTTACATATCTTGATCCATCTTTTTTCAACCCGCTTGAGGCACCTATACTCACCTCTCCGGATCCGCTTATAAGTATGCTTTATGATGAGCCATGCACAGATGTCTCAATATCTTATTTCTATGATTTTCCATCTTCTGATATAAGGCTTGTGGCCGATGCATTAAAGGATGCAAAGGAGGCTGAAGACGGGATTGATTCGCTTTGCCAGCGCAGGAGGATTGTGTTTGATAGAATAGCAGATATACTTGAGTTGGGCACGATCTCTACCACTTCTGCATTAGTTTCAGCATTACTTCCCGTATGGTCTTCTCTGTTTATAACAGTAAGTCTGGAGACAGGCATTCAACTGACGCTAGAAGGACTTGAGATTATGGAGGACACTGTTGACTATTATGGTACTTTAATAGATTCAGTTGAGAAGAGCGAGCTTGCATACAACAAATTACTCTCACAAGTTTCAGATGAATACAGAGAATTAGAGCACATGGGGATAACTTCCAAATATACTGGAAGCTACTCAAATAAAGTTTCTGAGCTCAACTTTATGCTAAACTCTATAGATGCAAATACCTTGGTGGAGCGTGAGGGCAGAATAAAGGAACTTCTCGCGCAAATCCATCCTTCAACCAGACAAACCTATGCTAGCATTATTACATCATCAAAGCAGCAGGTCATTCATATTATGGATGGGAAAGAATCAGTGCTTAACACATTACTCAATGCATATTTGATAGAGAGGGAGATACGGGAAGGGCTTCTTTTGGAGAGGAATACTCTCAGCACAACCTTTTCATCAAGATATAGTACAATATCATCAAGGTATGCTGGTGCGGCTTTAGATTATGGGGGGATTACAGATGCTGATGTTGTATTCTTTGGAATAACTTCTATTGAAACGCTTGACTCACCCAGTACACACCTTGCGCTCGCAGGATCACAGTTGGCGGAAGCAAAGTATAATGCTGAGCGCGGGGAAGCAGTATATTCAATGAAAATGGAGGGATATGTAGTAGATTCTATAGGCTATTACTACAAAGCATCTTCAAACCTGGATTCTGCAGCAAAGGAAATTGACAATGCGGAGCGGCTTGGGCAGAGTATTCTTGGCATGGCAAAGAACAACGTGAATAGCGAATATTCCGCTGCATACAGTGAGGTTCAGAGCTTTAGGCCGCAAACACAGGACGATTTGGAAAGGCTCAACAGAGCACGCAAGTTATTGGAGGAGGCGGATTCTCTAATAAAGAAACAGGAGCAACCTTCAAAAATGATGCAGAACTTGCGTGAAGCATACTTAAAAATAAAGACTGCACGCACATATGTTTCATCAAGCGCTTCATTCTACTCCAATACGCGAGACGCTGCAATCAACAGCCTTAACTATCTTAAGGGAATTATAGACCGTGCAAAACAAGATGACATTGATGTTAGCTATGAAGAATATTACTATAATGCCAAAATTGCGGAGGTTTCAAGCGGAAACATGCCCGTTTTTGACATGATTAAACTTACAGATGATGTACGCAGCATTTCGATGGGTCTGTTTGAAAAAGGATATGCGAGGTATTCATACCTTCAAACGAAATATAACTATCTCATCTCGCAAGCAAATTACATAAGATACTTGACAGGAGATGACATCGCAGAAGCAAAAGAGCTGTCCAAGTATGTGAATGAAAATGGGCAGTTTAATAAGTATTTGTCCCTTGGGAGCTATAAAAGGATATCTGGGATTTTATCATCGCTTGAGCTTCAGATTGCATTGCGTTCCCGGGACATAATACAATCATCACTTACCAGAAATGCCAAAATATCATCACTGTATGAGAATACATCAATCTACTTAGACCAACCTGTAAGAAGAAGGATTTCTTTCAGCACGTACAGCAACCTTATCGGCCTGAACTATTCCGGCCCATTAACATTTTCAGTTCCTTTTGAATATAACATAAACTCAATGCCAGTAAAGAGCAACCAGGCCAATCTTGAGTACAACTACAATAGTGGAAAGCTTACTATAATGATAAAGGAGTTTAAGCCAAACACCTTGTATGAGCTTGTTTTTGAAGGGGCAGAAATACTTGTACGTACTATGAGCGCAGAGCAGGAAGTGAAGTATATATCACAGGATAAGATGAAGGTTTACGTAGAAAAAACTATACTCTCCATGGGATCGCCACATCTTTACTTCACCAGTGATTATGATTACGAATATTCTGCATATTTGGATGGGGATTATGTTGGCAAGTTTTCAGGAGATGGAAAGATAAACAGGTACATATCTCCAGGTCAACACAGGCTGCTTTTTGAGTATGTTGTTAAAAATCCAGTAAGTGTAGAGGTATATAATGCATCTCAAACCCAATCCATGGCATCAGTGGTATTAAAGGTCAGGAGCATGACTGGGTTTGATGTTAACAATGCACGGATATCTGCAGAACTGCCTCTGAATCTTAAAGGCGAAGTTTCATTCTTTTCAGGAGATTGTACAATTGCAAACAAGGAATACATTAACAAGCCATCCTCAACCATCCTCTCGTTTGTGATTAAAGAGCTTCCAGCATATGCCTCGTGCACCATACATGCAAACGTAATTGCAAGCTATAACGAGACTTATCTATATGACGAACTAAGAAAAGTCAAAAATGACCCATACGCATATGAAAACACACGTATCCAGGGTCTGATTTCTGAGGCACAGAAAAAGATGGATACGGGTGATTATGCCATAGCATTTAGATTAATTGATGAGGCAAAGAGATTGCTCGAAGAAGCAAAACGAGAGGATGAAAAAGTGCAGGAAACAAATAAGGAGATCAATAATCTTTCTTCATATATCTCAGAAGCAATACAGAACCTGTCTAATTCTAAGGACGAGCGTATTGCCAAGGTTGTGGTATCAGCAAAGGAGGCATATGATGCAGCCATGCTAGAGAAAGATAGCAGGAAGAAGCTCTCACAACTCAGAAAATCACAATCAGCAGTGTTAGGGGTTAATTCCATAGTGTACTCTGATTTGTCTGTGGCGAGAGATCTGCTTAGTACAATGAAACAGGAATGGCTTAATATGGTAGATGCAGGATATGTAAAGGATATTCCAGAGAACCTATCCGCCATTGAAGATGCACTCGATAATTTCAGCATTAAAGGGGACTTTCCTTCCCAGGAAGAGTTATCCGCTCTGAGCAGCTTGATGGAAAGGACATATTCCCTCTATGATGCCACACAACTAGAAAAATCAAATTACGTGAAGTGGGAATCAAATCTAAAAGTACAATTCAAGTCGCTTCAATCTCGGCTTAGCGATAAACTGAACCAGCTTACCAAGGCCTGTAGTACAAAGTGCCCTTCAGACATTGTCTCATACGCGGAGAGTCTACTCAGATTAAGCCCGCTCACAGCAAGTGAATACGCATCTGGAATAAAGTATTTGGAGGAGACAATATCAAACATCGATGCATACATACTTTCAGAGAAAGAGTCAGCCAACCGTGCAATAGGAGAGCTTAAAGACAAGGTTGCAGAGACATCAGATGCGAAGGAAAAGGAAACCCTTATAAGGAAAGCACATGACATTGAATCTACTTACGACAAGGGAGAATATTCTAAGGCCAGGGAATCTGCACTTGCCGTACTAAGTGCATTTGCAGCATCAAACAACACTGCAAAAAAGGAAGACTACAATCTTATAATAGCAGGTGTTGCCGCAATAATCATAGCGTTCTTGCTTGTTAAGATGAAAGAAAAGGGCAAAGGAGTACAAAATGAAATAAGAAGGCAGTTAGAAAAGGCATAATCTTACTCTTCATCTAGCTCTTCTTCCTCTTCATCCTCCTCTTCTTCATCCCATTCCTCATCCCAGTCTTCAGAATCGTCCAAGTCTTCATCTTCCTCCTCTTCTTCTTCCTCCTCCTCATCAAAGTCTTCGTCGCCTACCATTAAATCACCAAATACCTCTATTTTGTGTACATTAAGTTTTTAATTATTTACTTTTGCTCTTTTAAATCATTACACTTAAATGTATAATATGCGACCGACATTTGATGCAGTAACCAGGTTTATTGCATCTCTTGACCATCCTATTATAACAAAAATATCCTACTTTATAGACCAGTATACACCAATTTTCTACATCATATCTCTTATACTATTTGCATCAACATTGCGCAAGGAAAACAAATTACTAAAAACGATCCTTGCAATTATGATTGCAGTAGGAATCACATTTTCACTCAAGTACTTGATTCATACGCCCAGGCCATGTACGCTAGACCCGTCATATGTAGTTTATGAATGCCCTCCAGCACCAGACTATTCGTTTCCAAGTGGGCATGTAGCAATATCATCAGTCTTTCTTGCACCGCTTGTTGGTACAAATGCATTCCCCATCTTCCTCCTGCTTAACCTTCTAGTTGGATTTTCAAGAATAAATCTAGGGGTGCATTTTCTTAACGATGTTCTTGCAAGTTTTGTCATAGGTTTCTTTTCATATGATATTGCGAACCGCCTTATATCATCAAAAACGCTTACTATCTCAAAGCCAACCAGAACACTCGAAACAACACTTGAAATAAGAAGACAGGCATTGCATATAATTGTGTGCATATTTTTAGTCGTAAGCATCATATTTTCATCACTAGTTTACGGTCAAAATGGCCCTGTGTATGTAGAGTTCCTTGTTTTCATTGGAATTATGGTGATGTTATGGATCATAAACGATAAACTGCTTGGAAAGGAATCAAAGGTTTCCAAGGTAATGTTTTCGATGTTTGAGCGTAGTGGTGTAATTCCTGGCTATGGTGCATTTTGGTATGCAATGGGTGTTTTGTTCCTTTTTGTTTTCATAACTGATGTTAATTACCTAATTGCATCAATCATTGCTCTTGGCATAGGTGATGGTGTTGCAACCCTGGTTGGTAAATATGGCCGGTTGCAAAACCCGTTGGACAGGAACAAGACTGTTGAGGGGACGCTCGGTTTCTTTACATCTGTCATGTTGTTATCATACCCATTTGTGGGGATGCTTGCAATACCGCTCGCAGCACTAACAGCAATCGTAGAGGCCATCCCGCCAAAATTTGATGATAACTTCACAATTCCTCTATCATGCATAATATTTTATCATATATTTGTTAGGCCTTTTTTCTGAGCACAATGAACAAGTGATGTTTTTCATAAGGATCGAGCTCAAGAGATTCAACAACCTCAAACTTTTCTCTAAGCCTTTCTATTACTTTTTTGTACACTTCTTTTGGCTTGAGCCGTACATCTATTGACTGTGATTTCACAGCAATCATTGCAATACCTCCTCTCTTTAGATACTTTGCATTCTCAAGCAAAATTCTGTCCTGATCAGGTTGTGCAACATCTTCAAAAATCACATCCACATCTTTGACAAAACTGTATTTTTCTGGCAGTCTAGCATCTGCCATTATTGGCCATATATTTTCACGACATTCACACCTTAATATTAACTCTCTCATGCATTCAGGAGAAAACTCTACTGCATATATCCTCCCGCTTTTACCGATTATATCAGAAATAAAGCTTGCAGTTACACCTGCTGCAGCTCCAAGATATAATACACTTATACCTTCTATGAAAGGCCAAGTTTTAAGCCCTTTTTTTATTGCTGCGGCAAGCTTGCTGTGATACGGATCCCATATTCTGTATTCCTCATTATTAATCCTCTTTATGGGCTCTCCATGTATCTGAAACCCTCCAATGATGCTCTTTGTTGCGAGCATTCCATCTATGTTGTAAACTCCTGTCTTATCGGTTTTCTTGATCTGCATGCTTTGTTAAGTACAGGATTGTTTTTAATATTTGGACATTTAACAGATTTATGGAGAGATTCTTTGAAATTGACCTACTCAGAGGAATTGCACTTGTACTTATGGTGTTTTTTCATCTAATGTTTACATTATACTATTTTGGTATTTCTGATATGAGCCCTCTTGAGGGCTGGCTTTATTGGGTTGGCCGCATCAGTGGGTTTCTTTTTGTTTTTATAGTTGGCGTTTCACTTGCATTAAGCTATTTAAGAACAGAACGCAAGGCAAGTTGGATAAAGTATTTTGCTCGTGGAGCGTATATTATTGGATTGGGCATGTTTGTAACTATAGTTACAATAGGGTTCTTCCCATCCGCCCCCATACTTTTTGGAGTTCTCCACCTGATAGGCACATCTATAATCCTATCATTTCCATTCCTTAAATTTACATGGCAGAATGTAATATTAGGTATTGTGCTCATAACTATAGGCATATTTCTTGGTGGACAAGTATTTGATTTTTGGTACCTTCTCCCACTTGGTTTTGCTCCACATGGCTTTGCATCGCTTGATTATTACCCTCTTCTTCCATGGTTTGGTGTTGTTCTTCTTGGCACAGCCGCAGGCAATATATTTTATCCAAATTATAGAAGGAATTTCAAGCTTCCTGAGATTCAAAACAACCCGCTAATCTCTTTTATTACATTCCTTGGAAGAAATACACTATTGATTTATTTCTTACATGAGCCGATAATTCTGCTTTTGATATTACTTTTAACTGTTCTTATATAATCCCAAACAAGATATTCTAATTTATAATTTATTCTACAATATACTACTTGATGGCCACAGAACACATACTATCAAACACAGCACAGAAAAGAATGATTTCTAATGTTCCAATCACACTTCACAATGCCACTGTCAATGCAGTTATATCAGAGCTTTTGACAAATTCAGGCAAGTACGAAGCAATAGACTATGTTTATGTTTTGAATACAAACAAGGTTCTAGTAGGTGTAGTTTCAATAAAGGAGCTTCTTACTTCCCCCAAATCTAAAAAAATATCAGAAATAATGCAAACGCACATTGTGACTGTAAAGCCACACACAAACCAGGAGCGAGTTGTTTACTTGGCTCTATCAAAAGGAATACGTGCAGTTCCAGTTGTGGACAAGGAGGGGCATTTTCTTGGTGTCGTACCATACAATACAATACTTGAGATATTCCATCATGAGTTTAGCAATGACTTGCTGAGATTTGGAGGCATACTCCACAGGACTGGCAAGGAATTTGAGATCCTAAAACTACCAATATTGAGCGTAGTCAAATTCCGTCTTCCATGGCTTATAATAGGGGTAATTGGAGGATTCATTTCAGCATCAGTTGTGAGTGGGTTTGAGGCAGTGCTAAGCAAGTACATACTTCTTGCAGCATTTATTCCTGTTCTTGCATACCTAAGCGACTCAGTTGGTACGCAATCAGAATCGCTTATAGTCAGGAGCCTTGCTCTGGATCCATCTATGTCAATAAAAAAATACATATCAAGAGAATTGCTTGTGGCATTCTTATTAGCAGTTTCTTGCGCACTTATGCTTGGGTTTATTGCATACATAGGATGGAACAGTCTAATGCTTGGGCTAATAGTTGGGTTTTCAATGATGCTAAGTATAATTGCAGCAGTTATAATATCCACCAGTCTACCAATAATCTTTGACAGGCTTGGGATAGATCCTGCATTTGCAAGCGGACCATTTGCAACATTGATAAGTGATATTGTGACATTGGTGATATATTTTACAGTAGCAACTTATACATTATCCGCATACAACATTTAATACTTTTGTCAACAATATTATTTTATGGAATACAATATTAGCGTGCCGGATAGGATAGTTCGCATAGTATTTTCGGTGCTTTTTATTGGGCTGGCTCTTTACTTTCAGCAGTACCAAATACCACTTGTAATAGCAGGCATTATAGTCTTGGCCACAGCAATAATAGGTTTCTGCCCATTGTATAAATTGTTAGGGGTCCCACCAATCAAACAATAAAATAAGCAAAAGCAATATATGCGGCCGTCGGGATTTGAACCCGAGTTTTAGCCTTTTTGCGAACGTATACTTTTTCTCTTTCTAAGAGAAAAAGGGGCAATACCAGACAAGTTTCTGGTAATGTAGTTCTCTTTTTGACCCCGAGGGCCTTTTTCTCTTTCTAAGAGAAAAAGGGGCAATACCAGACAAGTTTCTGGTAATGTAGTTCTCTTTTTGACCCCGAGGGCCTTTTTCTCTTTCTAAGAGAAAAAGGGGCTCTTGGCAAGGCCATGTCCTACCAGACTAGACTACGGCCGCACATCTAGATATTTAGGTCAGGTAAGTATTAAAAAATCATCTAATTGAATATGACTAATGACTAGGTGCATAAGGTTTGATAGACTGCAAGAAAGAGTCAATATATCATATTATAGGAAAGTTCAGGACATCTATGCTGATTTTAAGACATTTGGAAGTTGTAGTAAGGTACCTTATGCAAATGCGATTGAATTTTTGCATAATTTCTATGATACTTGGGATGGCCATTCTGAAATAAATGTGTATGAATTAGGTGTTGGAAACGGTCTGTTTGCACTGAACTTTCTTGATGGCATTGCAAAAGTCATTGGCCACAAAAACCCATTTCTGAAGCATATGAACTATTTTCTTTGCGATGTTTCATTCAACAACATATCTTTTAATGTAGAAAAAAACCTCGCAAAATTCAATATTGATTTTATTCCTGTAAATATTTCAAAATCCATTTCATTTCTAAGAAAACCTCTGTACGTACGCTCAAACGAGATGTATGATGACATTCCAGCTAGAATATTCGTAAAAGATCGTGATGGCATAAAGGAGGTATTCTATAACAATGATTTGGATTACGAATATTACCCAGCAAAAGGCATTTCTGCGCAAGTGTTATCACATGTTTCAAAGATGCCTTTAGGATACCATATACCAGCCAACATTAAATGTAGTGACAGTATATGCAACATTGCAAAAAGGATTCTCCCGGGTGGGTATTTTGATGTTTACGATTATGGGTTTTCCAGTATTAGTGAAGTTAAAGAGTTCAGTAAAGATGCTTGGAATGCAAATATAATCCGCAAGTATGGTACGCAGTTGACGGTTGACATCAATTTTATGCTTCTTAGTTCTATTCTTTTTGAAAAAGGCATTGATCATACTCTTTCCACCCAAAAGTCCTATACAGAGCTTATTCTGGGCGAAAAGCTATTCTATTTAGAGCTGGATAATCTGTATTATCTTAGTGCAAAAGAGCTTGCACAAAACAAGCATTACATCAGGAAGTTTGGATATTCTTACAAGCAGTTGCTCTCAGGTATTGAGGAGAAAGACGACTATATGCACCTACGCGTATTTAGTAAGAAGCACATGTAATGTGGATATTTTTGTCCCACAGCCACTGAAATAGAAAAGCTTAAGTATATACTTGTAAAAAAATAAAAGTATGGGTACTAAAGAGGCTATTCGCGAAAAGCTGATAAAAAAAGGTGTTGGCAAGAGACTCGCCTTTCTTATAGATACACTGAATGAAGAAATACAGAAAAATGGAAGGGAGATAGTTCTTGATAAAGATATACTTTTTCTTCGTTGCAATGGAAGCACTATTGCAAAAATAGGCTGCATAAAAAGAAACCCAGCATTTGTTTATGACTCTCTCCTATTTTTAGAAGAAGGAAAAATTGCTAACGAGGTTTTCAGAAGTATCTTTTTTGAGAGCTTTATGGACCTTATGATTGAGGCTCCATCAATATGCAATTATAACAATGATAATGTAGAAATTCGAATACCAATAATTCACTTTTTCAAGATATCATTTGACAAGAGCGGGGAGATTTTAGACATTACACTGTTTGACAACAACTCCAAGGTGCTGGCATTTGCATCAAAGATATGTACAAATACTGGTTATGATATTACGAAGTAGAATTACATTTCGTATTTAGGCATCTTTTTACCATCTTTTTCTTTATGTAATATTTGATTACTGGTGCCCCGCATCTCTCGCATTTTTCAACAAATTTTACTTTTTTTACTCCTGATGGTATGGGGTATGCATTATTACATCTTGGATAATTCGTACAACCTATAAATATCCTGCTATCCCTTGTGTTTTTCACTATAAGGTCCCCGCCACACTTTTCACATTTCATGATAAATCTCTCCTTGCGCTCGCTTGCCTTGAGTGCATCAAGAAGCTCTATACCTATTTTTTCCTCATTTTTTAGAAAATCACTGATTATTTTTCTTAGCACATCCCGTGCTTCACTCAAAACTTCATCCTTATTTGCTTTTCCTTCTTGTATCAAGTTTATTTTGTTTTCAAACTCCTCGGTTAGCTTTTCATCAAGTATCTTTGGACAGTATTTTTCCAGCACATCGTGCACTTTCATCCCCAATTCAGTAACCTCAATGCTTCTCTCTTTTACATACTCTCTTTGAAAAAGCGTATCTATTATGAGTGCACGGGTAGTCTTTGTCCCAAGGTTCTTATTTTCAAGTGTCTTTACAAGCGATGTTGGTGTATATCTTTTTGGTGGCTGTGTCATTTTCTTTTCATTTACTATACTGTCTGCAATGAAAACCTCACCTTTGTTTAATCTTGGAATTTGAACCTCCTCTTCGCTGTAATACCTGCCATACAACTCAATCCATCCTTTCTTATCTATTATTGTACCTTCCCCAACATAATTCTCACTACCCATTTTTAACACAACTTTTGTTTTCTCTTTTACAGCACTTTCCCCAAAACATGCCAGGAATCTTTTTACTATTAAGTCATACAATTTTTCCTCTTGCCCTCCCATATTTCCGTATATTCCAGTAGGATGTATTGCAGGATGTGCAGGATCAGTTTTACTTCCTTCATGTGGCCTTAGCAACTTGTTTGATAGCAAGTAATTGCATTCTTCCTTGTACTTATCTATTGAACCTATTTTTTCTATTATTCTCTTAAGTCCAAGTTTTTCAGGGAGTTTTTGTGAGCTTGTCCTGGGATAGCTTATGTATGAATTTTCATAGAGGTTTTGTGCAATTGATAACACCTCTTTTGGGCTCATCTTATATACCCTGTATGCTTCTATCTGGAGCGAAGTAAGGTCAAACGGCGGTGGTGGAGGCACTTGAATTTTCTTTACCAGAACATTACTAACAATTCCCCTCTTATCAGTATTGCTGTAAACCTTGTTTGCATCCTCCTCTTTCCAGAACTTTTCATTTTCATGTATATATCGTATCCCATTCTTTTCTACAAATACTTGCCAGTATGGAGTTGGCTTGAATTCAATAATCTCTTTCTCACGTTTGGCAAGTATATCAAGTGCAGGCCCCTGTACACGGCCAATGCTAAGCACTTTATGCACTCCCGCCATTCTTATTGCACTCATGAGTGCCCTACTCAGGTTTATTCCCCAGTACCAATCCAAAATATGCCTCGTCTCACCAGCATATGCATTATAGTAGTCCAACTCTTCCATATTCTCATACGCATTTAGAATATCTTCTTTTGTGAGTGCAGAAAACTTCATTCTCTTTCCTTTTGTTGAATGTGCAGCAAACCTTATTGCATTAAACCCAATCAAAGAACCCTCAATGTCGTAATCGCACGCTGAGACAAAAACATCCGTATCTTTTGCCAGCCTTTCAATGAGTTTTATGTATTCCTTTACATAACCAGCATTCTTGTTTATTTCATATGAAGGTACCCATTCAACATCAAAGACTGGTATTTCTCTAGCATTCTTTCCTTTTAGTGAGTATATGTGGCCCACAGCGCTTGCAACAAACACAATATTTCCATCTTTCTCGAACTCAAAGTATCCTACTTTACCGATCTTTCTGTATTTAGGCTTATCATTCAAAAAGTGTGCGATCTTCTCTGCAACCTTTGGCTTTTCAGCAATTATGAGGGTTTTCATTGCTTCTTATTCCCAGTGCAAACAAATATATATTTACTCTATTCTTATTTTACCATGTTCCCAACAGACCCAAGACAAATGCAACAGATTTTAAAACAGATGGGCGTAAAGAGCAGGCAGCTGAATGCGAGCAGGGTAATAATAGAGTGTGAGGGCACGAATATAATCATAGAAAATCCTCAAATTCTCGAGATGGAGATGAGAGGCCAGAAGAATTACAGTATAAGCGGTGATGTACATGAGGAGCAATCCTTAAGCAATGAAGATATAGAGCTGGTGATTAAACAAACAGGCGCAACCAGGGAAGAGGCAATCTCTGCACTCAAGAAAGAGGGTGATGTTGCATCAGCAATAATATCTCTTAAGGACAGGGAAAAGCAGAGCTAACAGAATTATCAACCCAAGCCACTTCTAATAGAAATTTTCAATCAGGCTCCTATTACTTATCTCGTTGGCATAATTCGTGTACATCATTCTTTCTACATCATCCTTTTTCTTTGTTTGCCCAAGCACCCAGCACAACTTAACATATGCAGTCTCAGGTAACCAGTCATGCAAGTGCCCGATTACTCCTGCATCTTTTAGCATTCTTCCTGCAGTATAAACCTCAAGATTAATTCTTCCATAGATTGTTTGTGGTGCTATTACCACAAAAACACCAGAGTTAACAAGCTCTCTTACTTCTTTTATTATTGGAGTTGCAATCAGATCACCAAAAGGGTTTGATGGCACATGCCCCAACCCAGTTCCGGCAATCACCACCCCATCATAGTCAGAGAGCCTTGATATAAAAGATGGCTTTATCCCTGGATAAGTATAAATAAGTGCAACATTATCATTAAACGTGTTTACAAGTGCCATGTCATTCTTCGAAGTTTCGTTTTCTATAAGATATTTAATCATACCTTTCGAATAATCAACCTCTGCAAACGGTCTCGAATTTATACTCTTGAAAGCATCCCTTCTGGATGTATGCATTTTTCTAACGCGTGTTCCCAGATGGACATGTGCAGTAGTATCATTCATTGTTGCGTGCATACAAACAAAAACACCTGGTTTACCTCTGCTTGCATAGTATGCAGAATTCAGAAAATTTTCCTTGTTATCACTTGACCCCCTATCACTGCTCCTTTGTGCCCCAGTGAAAACTACAGGTTTTACAGGATTTCTGATTGCAAAAGATGCTGCTGCTGCGCTGAACCCCATCGTGTCAGTGCCATGTGTTGCAACAACAGGTATTTCTTCCTTCAATTCATTGTATATCTCTTTGCACATAACTTCCCAATGATGTGTATTAATGTCTTCAGATAATATGGACATCACGTTCCTGAACATAGGTGTACAGAATTTTCTGGCTTCTGGAAACGATTCCTCAAACTCCTTAGCAGTCATTGCTGGAAACACTGCACCTGTTTTATATTCCACTTTTGATGAAATCGTTCCACCAAACATAAGCACTGACAAGTTACCTTTTATTTTTGTTGCCTCTTCATTTTCATATGGTATTTTTCCTTCTTTTTTCCCAACAAGCCTTATTCCATCATTATACTTTATTCCTATATTGTATCCATTATTCAGCTTTAATTCAAGCACATCAGTATTCTTGCTGGCATTCTCAAGAAGAATTCCTGAATATTCCTTTTCACCAACCCGTATTGAAACAGTGTCACCGATCTCAATCCCCTTTTTCTTCAGTGCACTGAGCACCTCTCTAGTATACATACTGATCACTTTGCGCGTTTTTCGGTAACAACATCAGGCAAGTATTCCTTACTTTCACTACCAAATGCTCTTAGAAAATTATAGGCAAGTTCTCCCAATTCATCAACCCAATATCCCCCTTCCAATACTCCAAAAACTGGAATGTCCATTTGTTTTGCCTTTACATCAATTATCCTTCCAATCTTACCATATGTTCTTGGGTCGCGTATCCTACTCACAGTCCCAAAAAATACATCCTTGTAGTATGTGTTAAACCCAGCACATACCCCTATAATCTCTGGGTGGCATTCTTCAATAAATTTTGGCACAACCTCAAAAAACCTGTTGACATACTCCTTATCGCTTATCCACAACCTGCTTTCATAGTATCTCATTCGCTTGCTGCTTTCCCTCTCCTTTCCTATGTATGGGTACACAGAATCCGCATGCTGGTGCACTGACAGCAGGTAAACCCTCTCATCATTTACAAATATATTGTTTGTCCCATTGCAGAAATGTGCATCAAAGTCTATTATAAGGGCGCGCGTGACTCCATGTTTTTTCAATAACCGCAATATGGCCACTGCCATGTTGTTTATGTATGAATATCCCCCAAAAAAGTTCCTTCCAGCATGACTGCCTTTCGGTCTTGTAAGTGCAAAAGAAAATTCTTTTGTCTTGAGTGAATATTCTGCAGCATCAATTGCTGCTCCAGCAGATAGTACTGCTATCTCATATGTCTTGCTATCTATCGGCTCATCAGGAAAGTACATATTTATTCTCCTGTACTCTTCAATCTCTTTTAGATATTTTTCATCATGTGCTCTGAGTAGATCCTCCTTTTTTGCAGGAGATGGTTTTACTATTTTGTAATCTAAATCTGATTTCTTTAGGTAGTTTATGATTGAAGTAAGCCGTTCAGGAGTATCCGGGAATTTCCCTGCATATTCGAGCAATTTGTCATCATAATATATATGCATTTTCATGAGCACACCCCCAATGAAATGCCAAGGAACGATTCTATGGCATTTATAATACTGCAGATATAGGTCATAACCCCCTCTTTTTTACCCACAACCTCAGCATTTTGCCCAGTACCAGATGCATTTGTTTCCTCCTCCAGTACTGCCCTTGCAACGATCGTGTTAACCTCAGATTCAATCTCACTCACCCTTTTTGAATACTCATTAATCTTTGACCGCTGAACCTTCTCTTTCAGAATTAGCTTTATTTCTCTCTCCAAATCGACTAGATCATTTTCATATGATGTGTTGTACACTTTTGGCTTTGCCTTCTCAATCATGGCAAGCACATTCTTACCCTTGCTTTCCATAATATCATACTGTGCAATATATGTTTGCAACCTAGTTTTAATCCCTGCAAGCTCATTCAGACATTCACTTCCTGTATCAATAGCAACCTTATACTTTCCTTCGCTTTTCAGCCCTCTCATGATAGCAGTGCAGTTCTCAAGCCCGATGAGCAATCCCTCAGTTTCATTATCTGTAAACATCGCATTGCTATACATCTTTTCCACTTCATCATACCTTGTAGACAGGTTTGCGTATATCTTTGCATATGTTTCATCCCTTGTCTCAATGTATTCCTTCCTTCCTATAGCTTTCGAGTAGATAGAATCTGCACGTGCAATCACAATCCGCTCGCTACCAAACATACTTGCAATCTCCTGTGCATACTCTTCGGCCTTTTCAGCAGTGTTATAATCTATACTCATATTTCCACAATATCTATCAACGTTGTATATGTCCATTCCCTCAAGCTTTCGCATTTCATCTATCATTGATCTTATAGCAGTCTTTGCATTATCAAAATCCTGTTTTGTTTCAAGTGTTGACACCTTGTTTTTAGCATCGATAATCTTTTCATCAACTGCCTTTCTTTGGTTGTTCCAATCTAATATACTATCTATCAATTTATCGCGTATTTGCATTGCACACAATGGCACTGCGTAGCATGCCTTTATACAACTTTCCTTATCAAGGCATTCCATCTTGTCAACACCAGTTATCCTTTCACAGTCCCTTCTTTCTGGGTATTGGCTTTCATTGAATATAGATATGCTTGATTGTATATACTTTCTCTTGTTTTCAAAATCCGCTTTCTCACGTGAGTAGCTGGTTAGTACATTGCGTAGGCTTTCTTTTTCCCATATGATGTTTGAGTTATAATCTACGATGAAAGTCTCTTCGTTGTTTACTTTCACTATCCAGTAATCCTTTCCACCAACCGATATTTTCTCAATGGAGTAGGATTCCTGCGGTTCAATGTATCTTCCTACTACCTCTGCAACAGTTGCAGGGTAGAGCACATGAAATAGAAGCAAAAGTGCAATCACAGCCTTATATTGTGCATCCATGCTATAAGTTATATCTATTTTATTTAAAATACTTGGCAATATACATACTTTGTGGAAACCATACATGGGTTTGACCTAGAAGAAGTTAACACATTCCCAGGGCTGCTCAAGGCATACAGGAATATTGGAATCCAGGCATCTAACCTTTCTGTTGCGGATACGTTGTTGTATAGCATGGTTGCTGACAAAGATATGACTTTTTACATATCTTTCACTTCGACAGTAATAAGCTCAGGTTTAAGGGAGATAATGGCACAGTTCATACGCGATGCCTCTCCAAAAGTCATAATAACAACAGCTGGCGCTATTGAGGAAGACATAATGAGGACACTTGGTAGTTTTTATCTTGGGCACTTTAATATTGATGATGCTTCTCTGAGGAAGCGGGGGATCAACAGGATAGGCAACATATTTGTCCCTAATGAGAGATATGAGGGGCTTGAGAAGTTTGTACGCCCTATTTTGGGAGAGTTCACAGGTGGTTTTCCTATATCCACAAGACAGCTCATTTCAAGGCTTTCTGAGAATATAAATGATCCGGGCTCTTTTCTTAAGGCCGCACATGATATCGGTTGTAAGGTATTTTGCCCGGCAATAACAGATGGTGCTCTCGGGATACAGCTTTACATACACAAGCAAAAAAACAGGGAGTTTTGTATTGATGTGACCGCAGATATGAAAGAGCTTGCAGACATTACTTTACAGTCAAAATCTACGGGTGCGCTCATTCTAGGTGGCGGTGTTCCAAAACACCATACTTTAGGGGTGAACCTGTTGCGTGGGGGTCTTGATAAGGCAGTTTACATATCAACCGCACATGAGTATGATGCATCACTCAGTGGTGCTTATCCAAGAGAGGCAGTAAGTTGGGGAAAAATAAAGGCACAAGGCAAGAGCGTACTGGTGTATGCAGATTACTCAATAGTATTTCCCTTGCTGGCAAAATCCTTACACGATAAAATTAAAGAAAACAAAAGGACAGAATAGCGAGCTAGACAGCGGCCGATGCAATATGTATATCGGTTTTTGTGAGCTTAACTTTTTTTGCTTTTCTTCTCCTGCTATCATTCGTTGTCATTGCTATGAACACTGCCTTCTCAACTATCTTTCCTGCCTTCTCCTCAATTATCGAAACCAGCTCTTCAGTCGCCTCTTCATCAATCCGTATCTTTGAAGATACGTTCTTTCGTATAAGCTTCTCCACATCATACCTACTAATACACCTCACTGTAACACACCCCTTTTTTTAGTACAGGCAATGGTTTTTAAAGCATATACACTTACCGTCGGTTAAAACAATAAAAAGGAAGAAAACAGCTAATTTTCAAAAATAAAACAAGAATACTATTTAAAAAGCCCAGATAAACGTTTTCACCAAGTTTTATGCTATTTGCAATCCTAAACACACAGTAAACGTACTATTTTATGAGTAAGTATTTGATTGCCCTTTGTATAGCATGCTTAACCTCCAGTTCACTCTTGCCACCAGTAGACATGCAATCCTAAACATACTATTTTATGAGTAAGTATTTGATTGCCCTTTGTATAGCATGCTTAACCTCCAGTTCACTCTTGCCACCAGTAGACATGCAATCCTAAACATACTATTTTATGAGTAAGTATTTGATTGCCCTTTGTATAGCATGCTTAACCTCCAGTTCACTCTTGCCACTAGTAGA
>JBMFNT010000012.1:0-22258 GCA_049970015.1 Candidatus Micrarchaeia archaeon | reverse complement strand
TCTGCACTTAAACTCATCATTGCTGCGCCAAGGCCACGGGTTATTGGTATTGGTTCTTCCTGTATCTGCACTTAAACCATCATTAAACTGTGCCATTCTTCTTCATGTACCTGCACTTATCAATAAAGTAGAGGAATAATGGTGCAGGGGCCTCAAGCCTGCTCTTAAACTCGGGATGCGCCTGTGTACCAACCCCTAACTCATTAGGCCACTCAACAAACTCAATAACATTGTTGCTAGAAGACTTGCCTGCTATTATAAGGCCGCCCTCCATAAGCTTGTTATAATACTCTGGGTTGACCTCATACCTATGCCTGTGGCGCTCTGATATTAGCAGTGATTTGTAGTATTTATATGTTTGTGTACCTTCAAACAGATGTGTTTCAAACAGGCCAAGGCGCATTGTACCACCCTTATCCAAAAGGGATTTTTGCTCGGGAAGTAGATCTATAACTGGATGGTTTGTATTAGGGTTAAACTCTGTTGAATGCGCATCCTCTAACCCTAAAACATTGCGTGCATACTCAACAACCATGAGCTGCATGCCCAAGCATAGGCCAAGGAAAGGCACATTGTTCTCACGCGCATACTTTATTGCAGAAATCTTACCCTCTACCCCTCTGTTCCCAAACCCTCCAGGAACTATTATGCCATCATAACTTGATAGGATACTGGGGCCGTTCAGCTCAACCTGCTCGGAATCAATGAATGAGATGTTCGCGTATACATTGCGGTGAGCCGCAGCATGTTTTACTGCCTCGCACACAGAAGCATATGCATCATAAACAGATGTATACTTGCCAACAAGTGCTATACTTACCGAATCATTTGATGAATCCTGTAATGTCCTGTGCGCAAGGCTGTTCCAGTAAGACAGATCCGGAGGCGATTCATCAAGCATAAGCTTACTGGCAATAGTGGTGTAAAACCCCTGTTTGTTTAGTATATCTGGAAGAAGATATATACATTCAAGGTTTGGATCATCAAAAATACATTTCTCAGGCACATTACAGAATAATGCTATCTTTTTCCTTGATTCAACAGTCAGCGGCTCATCTTCCCTGCACACGATTATATCTGGCCGTATTCCTAGGCTTTGTATGATTTTGTTAGCGTGTTGTGTGGGTTTTGTCTTCTGCTCTCCGGGTTTTATGCTCGGTACATAAGTAAGTTGTATGGTCATGAAATACTTCTCTTCAAACATAAGCTGGCGTAGCGCTTCTATGAAATATGAATTTTCAATATCACCAACTGTGCCCCCAACCTCAATAACAACAACATCTGCATTAGTTTCGCTGCCGAGCCTTCTTATCCAATCCTTTAGCTCATCTGTAAGGTGTGGAACAATCTGCACATCCCTCCCAAGAAACCTTCCCTCCCTTTCCTTCTTTATCATGTGATTGAAAATCTTTCCACCAGTTATGCTAGAGAACTTTGTGAGTGGTATGTTGAGAAACCGTTCATAAGTCCCAAAATCCATGTCAACCTCCGAGCCGTCATCCAGGACAAAAACCTCGCCATGCCTGAACGGGTTCATCGTCCCGCAGTCAATGTTGAGGTACCCGTCAAACTTGAGCGGCACTGCATTATACCCTTTTGCTTGAAGAAGCTTACATATAGAGGCTGTGAGAATTCCCTTCCCAAGCCCGGACATTATTGAGCCAAGAATTGCAATGTATCTGACTTGTTTGGATTGCACATGAAAATACTTTCTGAAAATTTAAATAAATATATCAACCAAGATACGCTTATGCTATTGCCACTTCTCTTTGTTTTGCTTATAATATCAAGCAGCACGGCAATAAATATGGATTTATACTATGGAAGTGGTTGTCCTCATTGTGCAAACACCGAAAAAATGTTTGAAAAGCTTGGTGGGGAGTACGAATTGAACATAACAAGTTATGAAGTGTACTACAACGCGGACAACAGGGAAAGAATGTTTAGAGAATATGAGAGGTTTGGAGTAGACCCTGTAAAAGGAGGTGTTCCAACAAGTGTTGTTGGTGGCAATGCGCTTGTGATAGGCGAACTGACTGAAGAACAGTGGAGAGAGTTGTTTGATGAATGCGAAAAAAATGTATGCCCAAAAGGCGTTTATACACAGAAAGATTTTAGCATAATACATGAAAAAGATGATATAACTACAATCACATGGCCTGTGCTTATCAGTGCGGCGCTTGTTGACTCAATAAATCCGTGCACAATCGCTATAATGGTAATATTGCTTGGGGCAATACTATATTCAAAAGGGAAGAAAGATGTATTGATGGCTGGTATTCTGTTCTCCGGGATAATATTCATAATGTATATGTTATATGGCCTTGGGATACTCAGGGCAATAACAACGCTTAAAATCACAAACCTGTTTTATGCTGTCGTTACTATAGGTGCATTTGTGCTATCTGTAATGGAATTGAATGCATACTTCAACTACAAGCCAGGATTTCTTGCAGTTGAGATGCCTATGTTTCTAAGGCCATATGCAAGAAAGGTTACTGAAAATGCAACCTCACCTCTAGGTGTTGCAGTAGCTGCACTCTTTTGTTCATTGTTCCTGTTACCGTGCTCTTCCGGCCCGTACTTGATGGTGCTTGGCATGATTGCAAAAGCAGCAACTCTTCAAACACTGACGTACTTGTTTGTTTACAACCTGGTCTTCATACTCCCAATGGTTGCAATAACTGTTGTGGTATACATGGGAAAAATAACAATTGAGAACGTTGGTGAAATGAAGGAAAAGTATGTGCGAGAGATTCATCTTGTATCAGGTGTTTTATTGTTCATGCTGTTTATTATTATGTTCAATCAGATTTTGAAGATTGTTTGAATGGTGCTTATGATGGGTGATGAGGAAATAAAAAACATGCATTGGTCTGAGATAATTGCAAAAAAAGTGGCAGAAGAGAAGGAGAGACCTTATGTGGTTATGGCGGGGATAACACCGAGTGGTCCCATCCACCCAGGCACGTTGTGTGAGTTCCTGTTTGCGTATGCAATCTCCAGGCAATTGGCTAAGTACGGTAATGTACATTACATTTTCGTGTCTGATGACCTTGATGCATTAGATGCTGTACCTGAACCATTAAAAGAGTATGAGTCAGTTATAAAAGAAGATATGGGTATGCCGCTTGCATATGCTCGCGACCCGAAAGGGTGCCATGACAGTTTTGCCGGGCATTTTATTGCTGAAACCAAAGAGATGATGAAAAGGTTTGGTGTTGAGGTTGAGTTCGTCAGGGCAAGCAAGCTGTATGCACAGGGAAGGTATGATTCGTATGCAAGAATGCTCTGCGAAAGAAAAGATGAAATAAAGGAGATTGTCAGGAAAAGCCTTATGAAAGAGGCACTGCCGGATGACTGGTTTCCAATACTTCCTATATGCGAGAAGTGTGTTAATGTTGATAAGAATGTTGTGCTGGAATACAGGGATGGGTGGTATAGATATAAGTGCAATAAGTGCGGATATGTTGGTGAGGACAGGATTGAAAACCATAGGTATAAGTTGCTTTTCAGGATAGATTGGCCAACGAGACAGAAGTTTATGCATGTGGTTGTTGAGGGAGGGAGCGTTGACCATCATACCCGTGGCGGGACAATTGATACTTTAGTAGCAGTGCATAGGGAATTCTATAAGGAAGATCCTCCGTACATGTATAAGTTTGGGTTTCTTAAATATCATGGTAAAAAGTACAGTAAAAGCAAGGGGATAGGGCATACTGTCAATGAGCTTCTGGAATTATTACCTGTTGAGATAATAAAATATATGCTCTTTAAACCAGATGTACAGGAGGATAAGGAGCTTGCAATTGACAAGGAAACCTTGTTTGCAATACTCGATGATTACAAACATGCTGCGGAAGTAAGCTTGGCTGGTGAGGCTGGGATACGGGCAGACAGGAAAAGGGCTATTGCGTTCGGGCTCTGTGATGCCGGTACGATATGGAAAGCTGATATACATGATATGATAATGTACTACAACATTTATAGGAACTGGAATGTTGTTGGCCAGCTCTTAGGGGATAAGGGAGGGGTTGATTACTTAAAAAAATATATAGAAACTTGGATAAAGAGGGGTCTCATCCCTGATAGGTATATGTTTGAGGTTAGTGTTAGGAAAAGTGATGATGAAGATGTGGTTGCATATGCAAGAGAGATAGATAATGGAATGAATGCCGAGGATCTGCATAACCTTGTCTTCGAGGTTGCCAAGAAACGTGGAATTGAGCCTAAAGAGCTATTCAAGAAGCTGTACCTCCACATAATCGGGAAAGAGATGGGGCCAAGAATTGGAAAACTCATATATGCTGTTGGGGTTGAAAGAGTAAAGAGTGGATTGCTGAAGTAGGTTGGATTTGATTGTGTTGATTGTGTGGCTGTTCATCTCATTAGGCCAAGATTCAAAAAGTGTTTGATTGTGTTGATTGTGTATGGCTCTATATCATTTCTCTTAAGTGCGTCTTCTGGCCTAATCCATATGTATGATTGACCCTCTCTGCTCAATCTTACCCTTTTTGGTGGCTTTACCTTACAAGCAAAATCTAGCATTATGAAATGGCGCTTCTTCCAGAAAATTGGGTCATGCACAAGCTGCTGTGCAATGATAAATTTTGGGTTAGCTACATTGAGGTTTGTCTCCTCCTTTACCTCACGCACAATTGCATGCTCTAATGTCTCACCAACCTCTATATGCCCACCAGGAATTGTATACATGTCCCTAAACTTGTATGATTTCATAAGAAATATTTTATTATTGGCATCCACTATCACAGCGCCCACAACAGGTGTTGGAAAAGGCCTTTCTTCTTCAATTGCTTTTATTGCATCCAGCAGGCCATATGCATAATCAGAACACCCAAATGAAGTAAAATTATCTCCCTTTTCAAAGTAATGTATAGCGTCCTTGTAATAATGTGTTGCCTGTGAATACAGCTTTCCATATCTATTCATGAGTGGTTTCAACTCATTTAGATATCTCTTAAGATCATCGATACTTCTTCGTGCACGCTCCCTCTCATTGGACACATAAGTACTTACATGATATGTTTTATAATTTTAAAGGACAAATAAGAGTAATGGAAGCTGAAATCAATATAAAGGAAAGAATATCTGAGAAAGCAAGGGAAGTTGAAGAAGCTATGCATAAGATAATGCCTCACAAAAAACCTGAAAGTGTTTATGGGCTGGCATGGGATTTTTTTAATAGGGGTGGTAAGAGGGTGAGGCCATACCTGCTTTTGACCTCAATCGAGGCATTCAATGGAGATTATAAAAGAGGGATTGTGATTGCTGCTGCCACCGAGATATTCCACTCTTTCACACTATTGCATGATGATATTGAAGATGGCTCTGAAATGAGAAGAGGAAAACCGTGCGTACACATTACACACGGAATACCCCTAGCAATAAATTGTGGGGATGGAATGTTTGCGCACGTGTTCAAGGCAATCGAGAAGTCGGGGCTTAGTGCAAATGAAAAAGAAGAGATTGTTAGAATGTTTTCTGAAGCATTCATAAATGTTGTTGAGGGGCAGGGATATGAACTTGAATGGATACATAACAATGATTGGTCAGTAAACGAGGAGGATTACTTTATGATGGCTGGGAAAAAGACGGGAATGCTCATTGCAGCATGTACAGGGATTGGCGCATACATTGGAGGAGCAAATGAGAGGGAGATTGAAGAAATGAAAAAGTTTGGGTATGAAATCGGGCTGGCATTCCAGATACATGATGATGTTTTGAACCTTGTTGGCGAAGAGGAAAAGTACAAAAAGGAGATAGGGGGGGATATAAGAGAAGGAAAAAGAACGCTTATTGTCATAAATGCGCTTAAGACCCTTGGGCCTGTTGAAAAAAATGAGCTTATAGGGATATTGTCAAAGAATGAAAACACAAGAGAGGAGATTGAAAGGGCAATACATCTTCTTGATGAATGTGGGGCCATAGAATATGCAAAGAATTATGCCTTCCAGCTGGTTGAAAGTGCAAAGAAGCGGCTTAGTGTTGTGAAAAATGATGAAAAAAGAAAAGAACTTTTGCTGCTTGCAGATATGTTTGTTAAAAGGGAGAGCTGAAGCTATGGTAAGAGATTTTGTTATGCGAGTATCAAAGGTAAAGGAGTGGTGCGAAGGTATTAAATCTATATATCTTGAGTATGTTGGTGCTGACAGGATGGAGTATAATGCAGGGCAGTATGTGTTGTTGAGTGGAGTGGTTGGTGGAAAAAAGATTAGCAGGGCATACTCGCTTGCTTCACAACCTAGCTCAAAAAATATAGAAATCATATTTAGGGTTGTCGGGGTTTTTACAGGATACCTTAACACGCTAAAAGAAGGAGATACTATAACTATGACGGGGCCGTTTGGACACATATCACTTAGCAATGTGAGATCGAGTAAAGTTGTGTTTATTGCAACTGGTACTGGGATAAGCCCATTTATCAGCATCATTAGAGATATGCATGAAAAAGGGATGTGCGGGAAGTTTGAGAAAATTGTTTTAATATATGGGACACGCTACAGGAACATGATTGTGCATTTTGATGATTTTGTTGAGCATTCAAAAGAATGTAAAAATTTCAATTTTGTGCCTGTGCTCAGCAAAGAAGAAAACTGGAATGGAAAGAAAGGGCATGTGCAGGATGTGTTAAATGAATTTATATATGAAGATGCGGAATACTTCATATGCGGGCTTCCATTAATGACCGAGGATGTTGTAAAAATCCTGGGGCAGAAAGGCATCAGTATGAATAAAATACACTTAGAAAGATTTTAATTGGCATTGCTGAAGAATTCTTTATATGCATAAACTGGGGACTGTGAGCTTATTATGTAATATGGCACACATGTCTGGTTGTGCCAAGAACGCTTTGTTGATATGGGACTGAAAGAGGATATGCTTATGTTTTCATCTGTGGGAAAGCATGGGATCTCAACTGTACCATCTCCTTCAATATATGTCTCCAGCCAGTAAGTTCCTTTCTCAATCATTTTCTCATCAGATTGCAGTAAAATCAGAACTGGTCTTGTGGATACTTGTGCAAGATTTACCCATACATCAAATGAAGAGGAGTTGGAAGGGATGCCACCCACATCTTTCTTCAAATAATAGTGTAAGGTCGTGTTTTGGGAAAGAATGGATGATCTTCTAAGAACTACTCCTAATGATTGTATGCTCACATCCGAGTCCAGCACCACTCTTGTGGCATAGCTCCTTTGCCTGCTTATGGTTGTGCTGTTTTCAAAAGAAATATTAGCGGATGAGAATATGGGCAGTACGTGAAACTCCACTTGCATAAAATTGTCTGTGGCATTTGGGTCATAAAACCCTTTTTCCGGAGATACTGAAACTGAAATGTTATACCTGCCATCCTTTCTTGCAGGAATGGTTATCTTAATCTTTCCATAATCCGTGTGTACCTCGTCATATACCTTGTCACTGCCTTCGCGTACCTGAACAGTATATTTTATAGATTCGTTGCTGGAGGATGTTATAAACTCTATTGGTATATGCTGTCCAACAATCACAGGAGTTGAGTTAAGCACCTTAAGCCCGGAAACAGATACGTCTGCCTTTTTTGATGATTGTTGTGGTGTCTGCTCCTGCCCAAGGCATCCAAACATAAATAATGTGAGCACTACTAAAAAAATTGCCAAATGGCGCATGCTTTTATCTTATACTGGCAATTTATAAAAATAATTGCGAAAGAAGACCCGCTTACATCTATGCCGAACGTGAACTAAACCATAAGGCAAGCGGTGTTGAAACACTCCGAGAGGTGTGTTTTGAAGTTAGTGGCTTCCCAACATTTGAAAAGCTGTTTGCAGATAACCGTGGCCTCTCTATGTTCGGGTGATCATGACATAACTTGCATTTCTGCTTTTGAAAAGCTGTTTGCAGATAACGTGGCCTCTCTATGTTCGGGTGATCATGACATAACTTGCATTTCTGCTTTGCAAGAGGGGGTGCTTGCGAGTGCATGCATTATGACATGTGAACGGCTGGCTGGCAATGACACTTCAGAAATGAGGGGAAGCCACGAAGCCTATGAAAATCTCTATGTATCACTAACCCGCAGAAAGGGCACTCATGCATCCTTTCATTGAGTTTTTTTGACTAAAGTTCCGCAATTGCTGCATTCCTGTGTTTTGGGTTTACAGATACAACTCTGCAACCAGCCTTTTCCGCTTTGTAGCAAAGCATATTTGCAAACATGTGCCATCCAGCATTGTTGATTGACTTGCCAAAATTTTCTGGCATTAGATATCTTTTCATAAAGTCTTGCTTTCTTCCTTTCTTTCTTCTTGACATCTGTTTTTGTAATTGAGCGTGTTGTATTCAACATCAGAGTCTTGATTTTTCCATCAATGTCTCCGTGTCTCTTGATAGCTATCTCTCCAAATTGATTTGAATCATGGTAAACCACATTTTTTGCCTTGTTTTCGAAGTCTGACCATCTCCACAAAGCTTTCTGAAGCCTATGAGAAAGGGTTTGAGCTACTTGAGAAAATAGCCCTGTATCTTTGATGGGAAATCAGCGCAGCATTCTTACAATGCTTAGAAGAAGGATTGTAACCAAGGAGAATATTGATATAAATAGCAAGGGGGATGGCACATAAACACCACTGATTATTGCAACAGTGGCCGGAAGGGTACTCATAGGCACAGTTGTAACTTGATAGATGAGGATTATGGCTACGATTAGGAAAAATAATATGCCTGCTATATAAACAGCCTCTTTCATCATATAATGTTTGTACTCCATGGTATATAAAGTTTTTCAACACAAAAATAATGATGGAGAAAGAGGATCTTAGACGAGAGTTCTCACGCGATTATAAAAAGCACTATTCTGTAGAGCTGTTTAATAGGGAAGGATTTCAGAGAAGGAAATGTAAAAAATGTGGTTCATACTTCTGGAGTATTGCAGAAAGTGATACTTGCGGGGATTCTGAATGTGAGCCATACTCATTTCTCATGGAAAACTGGAGAGAGGGAGATTACATTGGAATGTGGAAGCGGTTTGCAAACTACTTTGAGAAAAATGGGCATGTAGTGATAAATAGGTACCCTGTAATTGCCCGCTGGAGGCCTGACCTATATTTTACAATTGCAAGCATAGTAGATTTTATGCGTCTGGAGCAAGGAAAGGTTGTTTGGGAATATACGGCAAACCCTCTTGTTGTACCGCAAATGTGTTTAAGGTTTCCTGATATACCTAATGTCGGAATCACTGGGAGACATCACACGAGCTTTATAATGGCTGGGCAACACTCTTTTCTTGATGGCAGCAAAGGTGCATATTGGAAAGATAGGTGTATTGACCTTAATTTTGGGTTTCTCACAGAGGTGTTGAAAATACCAAAGGAAAAGCTGAAGTATAAAGAGGACGTGTGGGCAATGCCTGACCTGAGCTCCTTTGGACCATGTATTGAAACATTTGTGGATGGTGTGGAGCTTGTCAATTCTGTATTTACTGAATATGCAAAGGTTGGAAACAGTATTCAGGAAATTAATATGAAGGTAATAGATGTGGGGTGGGGGTTTGAGCGGCTTGTATGGTATGATAGTCATGCACCAACAAGTTATGATGCCAACCTTGGCTATGCTGTGGAATGGATGCTCAAAAAGGCTGGGATAAAATATGATAAAAACATACATATGAAGTATTATGCGCTTGCAGGAAAGCTTGATGTTGACCAGCACACAGATATTGCCAAGATAAGGAAAAACATCTCTGAACAGCTAGGGGTATCGGAAGAAGAACTTGATAAAAAGTTGGGGCCCATTGAAGGAATTTATGCAATAGCTGACCATACCAAAACGCTTGTCTTTGCGCTTGCGGATGGAGGAATACCGAGCAATGTAGGGGGAGGGTATAACCTAAGGGTTGTACTGAGGAGGGCACAATCTTTCATTGAAAAGTATGGGCTACCGTTCGGGTTAGAAGATGTTGCATTAAAGCACATCGAATATCTTAATCCGATGTTTCCTGAGATTGTGGATGTGAAAGAATCACTCCATGATATAATAGATACGGAGGTTTCAAAGTACAGATCAACTGTTGAAAGGGCTGAAAAAAGGGTTGTTGAAATTTCAAAGAGGGGTGGATTTACTTACGAAATGCTTGCAAGTGAGTATGAATCAAATGGAGTAACACCTGAAATAATAAGAGAGGTATCTAGAAAGAGTGGGATTAAGATTGATGTTCCAGAGGATTTCTACTCAAAGCTTACTGAAAAACACATATTCCAAAAAACTAGTGAGGAGGAAATGCTATTCAACCCTGAAGGGTATGAAAGGACGGATATATTGTATTATGAAGATGTGTTGGAATGTAATGCAACTGTGATTGGAATTCAAAAAAATGCGCTTGTGCTAGACAGAACGTGTTTTTATCCTGAGAGTGGTGGGCAAGTATATGACACTGGAACTATTGATGGGGTTGAAGTGGAAGGTGTCTATAAGTACTCTGGTGTTATATTCCATAAAGTAAAGAACCCACAGAAATTCAGCAAAGGTATGAGGGTTAAGTGTATCGTGAACAGGGAAAGAAGAGAGGCCCTAAAAAGGCATCACACAGCAACACATATACTAGGAGGTGTCTGCAGAAAAGTGCTTGGAAGACACGTTTGGCAGGCCGGAGCACATAAGGATATTGATAAGGCAACATTAGATATAACACATTATAAGAACATAAGCCGTGAAGAGATTGCATTAATTGAGAAGATTGTTAATGAGATTATACTGAATGGAGTGGATGTTGAAATAAAAGAGTATGATAGAAAAGATGCCGAAAGCAAGTACGGGTTTGTTTTATATCAGGGTGGTGGATCTCCTGGTAAGAAAATCAGGGTTGTTAATGTAAAAGGAGTTGATGTTGAGGCCTGTGGTGGGCTGCATGTTAAAAATACAAGAGAAATTGGTATGTTTAAAGTAATGAAAACTGAAAGAATACAAGATGGAGTTGTGAGAATTACATACTGTGCGGGAAGGGCTGCGATTGATTATGTACAAAAGATTGAGAATGTGTTGTATGAGGCCAGCTCTGTTTACTCTGTTTCTTACTTTGATCTGCCGCGAACCACAAAAAAGTTCTTTGATGAGTGGAAGGAGAGAGGGAAGGAGATTGAGAGATGTGATGAGGTTATTGCAAAGATTGAGGCTGGCAGAATTAGTGGGTTTGCAGAAATTGATTATGATAAGAGGATTATGGTAAAAATAGGAGAGGAAATAATAAAGAGAAATGGATGGGCGGTAATGATAAACAAGGAAGGGATTATTGTGTCTGTTGCTGGGCCATCATCAGGGAAAAATGCACGGGAGGAAATGGAACGTGTGTTTAAGAGATATGGTGGGGGTAAGGGAGGGGGTAATGAAAGGATTGCTATGGGAAGAGTGAGTAGTTCAGCATGATGAGATTTTCCTAAACATGCGTAGTATATTTTTCCAGTGGCTTCCCTCCCAGTATGCCTTGTTGCATTTTTTACAAAACCAGAACTTTCTATGCCTTGCCAAAACATTTCTTGGGATTATCTCTTTAACATTATCTTTGCCAGTGATTTTAAGAGGCATGTTACACCCAGGGCATCTCGTCCTATCAGGGAAGCCAAACTTTAGGTTTAATGTGTTTCTAAGAGTACATAGCTGTTCCGTAATATCTGTTGTTTTTAGGAGAATTGTTCTTACCCCTTTACTTTGCCCTTTCTCAGCAAGCAGTTTATCACGTGTGATAAGAATGCGGTTCTGGCGTTTTGCAAGCCTTATTACTGAATCATCATCCATATCGCGCACATATGCTGAATCTATACCCAGTATCCTGACCCAGCTTGCGGTGTTCCCAAGCATTTCATCAAAAAGAAGTTTCACAAAAAAGATTTGAAAAAAAAGTTTTTTACTTTTTCAACTTCTTCTGCAGCTCTGGTTTGTAGGACTCATATGCTGACATGGAGATTTCTCTAACTAGGTCTTTCAAACCGAGGCCGATGGCTATGGCAATACCCAGCCCCACAGATGCCACAACTATTATGAGTATAGAGTCTATGAGGGTTGTTGGAACTGAGAGTATGGACAATGCCATTGAAAGCGCAACGTATACTACTATAAAAAGAACTGTGTTGCCAGCAATGTTTGAGTAGAAAGTATCCCTTGATGAAATTACCTCTTTTAACCATTCACCAATTACATACCCAACAAATAGGACAAGGCTAGCTCCTATTACGTTTGGTATGAATAGCATTATGCTAGAAATCCATTCAGAAAGCGTAGGGATGCCCAGTACTTCACTCGAAAATGCAACACTTATGAATGCTAAGTATATGTACCATTTTACTACAAATGGTATGAACTCTGAAATCCTGAATGTGGTTGGAAACTTTATGTATTTATCAGCGTTTGCCTTCTGCAACATGCCTTTCAAAACATTATAAATCACTTTGCCAAAAACGAAACCAACTATCAAAATTGCAATGGCCGCCAGAACATTTGGCAAATACAGTATAATGCTTGCCAAAAGCTGGTTGTACAATGACTCAAAAACCACGGTTTCCATGGCTATCACAAACGTAAAATCTACATAAAATTTTATAACCATTACATATCAAAAAGAGGTGAAGAAACTACTTCTGTTTCATACTCTCCTCCTTCACCAGCAATGTTTATTTTATGTGCCTTGCATTTGTCTATAAATCCATCTATGTTGTCTTTTGATATTTTCTTACCAACCCATGAATCGTCAAGGCCATCCGCAGAAACTGAAACTATCTTAAAAACAAACCCTGTGTTTACAAGATTGCGTAGATATGTCTCCTGGTCAACGTGCCATAATGGAGAGAACATGCGAATACCTATCTTCTCACATACCCTTTCGATCCTTGTTCTCTGATAGTCTGAGCATATCGCCCCTGTTATGACACCTTCAATATTATGCTTATCTATTGTTTCCTGTAATGCATTTTCCAAATCAACTACCTCCTCTTCCTTTACACCGCTGCTGTTGAATACAATTAGTGGAATACCCATACGCACTGAATGGTTCTCTATTATGTTTACATCAGGAGAGTGGTACATGTACGAATATTTGTTAGAGGGTATCATTGAAACAAGGCTTACAATATCATAATTCATGCTTTTCATTAAATAAATTGCATAAGCGCTGTCCTTGCCACCCGTGTACAATGCTGCCAAGCGTAGGTATTTCTTGGGATGTTTGCTGAAAATATATTTGCCAACTTGTTTATTATAAGGTTTTGAGAGTTTCCTAAGCACTTCCATGAAGCCTGAGCCATACTGCACAGCGCGTTTTGGTCTATCATAAAACATCTTATCAAGCCTGTAATGCTCTTTGAGTATCCTGCGCAGTATATGCTTCCCATACAACTCTTTCTCATCCAAGTAATATGCATGTAAAAAGAGAGATTTGTCAAGAAAAGGTACACGAAGCTCAAGCCTTTGGCTCATTGCTATCGTATTGTCTCTGTAAAGATCGCGCTCATACAGTGCCCGAACCGAGCTCAATTGTTCATTGTGGATGTTTGTGCTATCACGAAAACGCGCATAACCACAGAATATGTCATCTGCACCAAGACCGGAATAAATGACTTTGTTATGTCCTCCTTTTCCAGCACTGTTGCATGCAAAGAATAATGGCAGTGCTATGCTTACTTTTATTGGGTCAGTACTCTCTATTATATCACAAACCTTTGAGACTGATGCATCAATTTCATCATTTGATACTTCAACCAGTTTGTGGGTAAAAGAGTATTCATCTACAAACTTCTCAACATACTTTATGTCTTCAGAGCTAGAGTCTGAAACATATGTTGTGTACAATACTGGATTTTTACCTAACTCCTGCATGCGGAGTGCAATCAACAATGAATCTATACCACAGGAAAACAAAATTCCAAAATTTGATTCTGTGATCCTTTTATCGATTGCATCCAGCAATGATGATTTTACTGATTCATACGATGGATTTTTCTTGTTTGAAAGTAATCTATCAAAAGTATTATGTATTACTGTTTTTTTCCTACCATTTGTATCATAAAAGATTATCTGGCGTGGGTGTAACTCTCTAGTAAATGGTGCTGCTTTACGCTCAGAGCATATAATAAAAGGGTCTGTGGAATAGAATAGTGGATTTACACCAAAAATGTCCCTGAATAATACAAAAACACCATCCCTGTAATAAACACATGCAAAATCACCATCAAGCGAGTCAAGTAAATTAAGAACGTTCTCTGGGTTAAGGATATCGGTATCTTCCAGTAACCTAAATAATAATTCTGCATCATTCCTGCATGTTATGCCGTGCTTGTTAGCAAGCTCTTTCCAGTTGTATATTTCACAGTTTGCAACTAGTGTTCCCTTTCCATTAAGCGGTTGGGTGACATTGCCAACTATTGAATGAAGCATATGAAAAAATAGGTAATTGTCCCTCTCAGTGCTTCCACATTTAGTTCCCCTATGCCTTATAGCCTCAACAGCATTACTTACGTACGCATATCCTTTTTCACAAATAAATATGCCACACATTACACTTTCTTTGTAATAATAAGGTTTATTATGTTTATCATATCGAGGATTATTATGGGCTCAAATGAGGTTGTGTTGGTTGCATACTCAGAGATAGGTACAAAAGGAGCAGTGACACGAAAAGGCCTGGAACGGTTGCTAATAAATAATATTAAGAGCATTGCTGAATTTGAGCATGAAAACTTGGGTGGCAGAATAGTATTAATGCCAAAGGATGAATATGCATTACAACGGCTTGTTGATGAAATAAGATATGTGTTTGGGGTGCAATATTATGCAAAAGCATACAGAATGAAGTTTGGATGCTTGGAAGATGTTGCAGAAAGTGTATGTGGATTTTTTGGGGATAAAGTAAATGGAAAAACGTTTAGAGTAACTGCAAAAAGAGAAGGTAATCATCATTTTACTTCAATCGATGTGCAAAGAACTGTTGGAAAGGCGCTTGAGATGATGGGTGGAATAGTAGATTTCAAGAAATATGAAATAGAGATATTTGTTGAGATAAGGAATGATGAGTGTTTTTTGTATGATGAAGTTGTGAACGGTCCTGGCGGGCTTCCCATTGGATCTGCAGGTAAGGTTGTTGTGCTTTTCTCAGGTGGTATAGATTCTCCTGTCGCTACATGGATGATGATGAAAAGAGGGTGTACTCCAGTTTTTGCGTTTGTCAATCTTGGTGGGGAGGATAACAAAAGAAGGGTGTTTGATGTTTATGAAAGACTGCTTGTTTGGGCCAAGGGTATAACCCCTGAGTTTATTGAGTATGACGGGAGTGAAATTGTGAATAGGATAAAATCAGCTGTAAAACCATCGTACAGACAACTTGTATTAAAAAAGGCAATGTATTGGATTGCAAATGAGCTGTGCAAAAAGAAAAGGGCTTACGGCATAGTTACTGGTGAAAGTATTGGCCAGGTTTCAACACAAACCATAAAAAATTTGTGGGTTCTCAGCAAGAGTAATGAGGTAGTTGTTTTCAGACCGTTGTTGGGAATGAATAAGGATGAAATAATAGATATTGCAAGAAAGATTGGTACATTTGAGAAATCAATATGTGTTGGTGAGGTGTGTAATATATCAAAAGGAAGTGTAAAGACAAATGCAAGTTTTTGGGAGCTTGAGCAAGAGTATGAGAAAGTAAAGGGAGTTGTTGAAAAGATTGGTGAAGAGAGAAACAGATTAGTTGGGAGAGGGGGAGAGGGGAGAAATGTAACTATGGATACATATAAGGTAATTGATTATGATGGGGATACAAATGTAACTATAGATACATATAGGGTAATTGATCATAATAGGGACACAAATGTAACTATAGATACATACAAGGTAATTGATCTTGATAAAGATACAATAGATATAGACACGCTCGATAAAACTATTCTTTACATAATTGTGTGCAAGGATGGTGTTCGTGCATCATTAGAATGCGATATGCTAAGGCTACTTGGATATAAGTGTATCAGCTCGAAGGTAAGCCAGCTCAGTAAGATATTACCTTCTCATCATAATTAATAGTTGGATTTAGACCGGTAAATTTTGATATCGTAAATATGTTTGTTTTAGAATGAGCAGATAAGTTGTTGTATTTTATGCTACCGCTGCCAGAAAGTGCAGTATATATAAGTAACTGATCTGTCATGTTTGTATCTGTCCCAGCACCATTAAACTCTGCAATGTACTGGTTAAACACATCTCGTGCAACTTTCTCTGCTGGTTTTCCCACAATTCCCAAAGTGTCAGTGCCTACAGAATAATTAGAAAAGTGTGCTGCTAATGTTATGGAATTGCCTGCACTTGGTGCATCCTTGAAAATCTCTTTCTTAACTGAAAAGCTGTGCCCAGAAATATCATAAAAATATCTTTCTTCTCTATCAACTATATGCCCTGGAAGGTTTGAAAGCACAATATAAACATTCTCTCCTTCTAAAGAGCCTCTATCAAGAAAATCGTACTTTTTTGGCTTTGATGAATCAATTTCCACATATATTTTTCCACCACCAGATGGATAAAAACCAGGTACTTCAAGCTTTGAACTAACTTTTAGCCCATAATTTGAGATGTTTCTTATGAATACATTGGCAAAGTAATTATAAGTTGGGCTCTTCATCACATCTGTACCACCTTTCAAATATACTTTGCTCCTTTTATCTCCATACGCAAGCACGGGAATTATTGTTTGTGAAAGCAAAACTACCGAACCGGCAGTACCTATATCAAATGAATATTCACCTGCTGATATACTTGATGGAATAAAAGTTAATTCTGTGGAACCTATCCTATTACCTTCAACAGATGCATTGCATATTTCCGCAATTGCATTGACTGCGTGAAGGTGTTGGGGCATCAGCCCCTTCTTAGGCCTGTTTGCTCTTATATTAATTATATGAAACGGCTCGGATAATATTGCACTCATAGACAGTGAAGTCCTTAATATCTGCCCCCCTCCCTCTAAATAAGAGCCATCTATCTCTATCATAAGTTAGATAATATATATCAACATCTATAAGTATTATCATAGTGGGAGGGGTGACTTCCAGTATTATATTAGTGATAACATTTGTGGTTTGTAACTATAGATACAATACAAAAAATATATACTTTTGTAACCATAGATACAATATGACAGAATACAGCCTTCTTTATATATACGATATAACCCCAAAGGAAAAGAAAGAAACAAATAAGATAAAAAGACGTTTTTATTATCAAATGTCTAAGTACACTCCCTTTATAAGAAAAGCAACAAAATCAGCATTTTTAGCCAAAAAGGAGTATGAAAAAATATTAGATGGTTTTTTCCAGAAGTTCTATGGAGATATTGAGGTATGGAAGTGTAATATTATATCAGTAGAGCTTATGGGAAAGCGAGAAACAATAGAAAAATTAAAACAATACTAGAAGTGACCCCTATCCCTATCTACTTTCCTTATAATTTTCATCTATTATTACAACATCTCCAACAGACTTAACACTTTTGTAAAGTATACTTTTGTCTTTCAAGACCTGTCTTGCCTCTTCTCTTGAGCTTGTTGTGCTTAGGGGCTCTAAAGAGATCCTTATTATTTCTCCTTTCTCCAAGTCAACTATAACATCCTGCACCTTACCAACGAATTTTCCATTAGTGGTGAAGATGTCCATACCATACAAGTCCGCAATATTCAATGCCATAATACCACCAATCTAATATTTGTAGTAAAATATTTATTAATTAGTATTTTATTCTGCAGTATGATTCCTTTTGTAAGAGAAAAGCCTACAATGCTACTTTTACTTTTAAAAGACGGCACGAAGAAATGGTATATTTCTTTATTGTCAAAATCTACAGGCATGACCTACCTTCATACACTGAATGTGTTAAACCAGTTAAACAATCTTGGGATAGTTGAGTATAAGATTGAGGGTAGGAAAAAGATGGTTGTACTGACCGAAAAAGGAAAGAATGCAGTTTTTCATTTATCACAACTTATAGATTCACTCAAGGAGTAGATTAAATACTTGAAAGCATGGCCTAAGAATATGATGGCACGTAGTGAGTGCTCATTTCACTTTTATAATCATAAACAGAAAACTCCTTCGCTCGCCAAAGCCGCTGCTGCATCATCTTGCGTACTCAGCGGATTACAATTTGCTAATGCGATCTTTACACCTCCTGCTGCAAGCGTTCTGGCAACAGCAATTTCTTTTGTTATATGAAGTGCTGACCCGATTGTTAGCCATTTAAATGGTTTCTTTCTCAAAACACTCTTTTACCTTCATCAATGCGCCCATCCTTCTTTCTGCAAGTTCAATGTTCATCTTTCCTTGCGGTACAGGCGATAAGTCTTTAACTTCATAATTGATTGTTATTTACCTGAATTCCGCAAATAGATTCAGCTATTTTGGCACTAGTTTTAGATGTACACATTTGTTTTTCAATTTGCGAGCTTGTTATAACCAACTTGCAGGATTACGGGTTCACTCAGAGGGTCAGAAGAATAAGTAAATCAAGTAAAAAATTACACAATTCTTAGTGTAACCTCTTTTACAGTGTTTGAAAACACATGGGAATATCCCCTGTAATGTTTGTTTGCAATTATTTTTATTGGGAACACTCCCTGTTCAGTCTTCTGATGCGAATACAAATCTACATCAATAGACCGCTCCTCTTTCGGTGCAATTTTACCTATTCTTATCTCCTTTCTGTTGACTATGCCAGTCCTGTCAAAACCAGCCTCTTTTGGTATCTCAACAATGACGCTTGTCAGAACTTCTTCCGGCTCCAGGTTTTTCAGATATATCTTCATGTGCATAGGCTTCTCATCCCCTTTTCTCAATCTCAATGGGGAAAACTCAACCTTTAGGTCGAATGGATTTAATGTCATGATACCACCATAATTGATATGTATACAATAATTTTTATATTTTCGCAAAGACAATAGGTTTATGTGTGAGATGAACGTAAAAGGGAACACACTTGTTTTTGACTGTACAAATTCTCCGTACGAGTTTATGAGCCCTGAGTTTGTAGGTAATAATATGCGTATGATGACAACACTCATACGCACGGATTTTACAAAGATAAGGTATGAAGAGCAGCTTGTTTTTGAACTCGAGGGTGAGAAAGTTGACATAATAATGTCATATGTGAGATTTATAAAACAGGTAGAGAAGCTTTTGGACAGCAAGGAAATATATGGGAGGGAGGATGACGAAGCATACGATAAAAGAAAAAAGACGCTTATGAAAATTTATGAAGAGCTTATGATGAACCCATTGATTGCAGAACAGACGATAACTGAATATAGTGAACCACAGCCCACAAAGGCAGCATACTATGAAGCATACAAGAAATATCTGGCATGGCTGCAAGGCATACTTAAAAAACTGCGGGAAACGAAGATGTATTCATTAGTTAAAGAGAAAGGTGACATGAGAAAGGCATTGATATCTCTACTTAATATGAAAGTGATGAAGTTTGTGGATTCCCTTGAGTTGCTTCTGCCTGAAGGTTCCAAAATCCTTGACAAGCCAGGGGCAATATATACTCTTGATTATGGTTACAAGATATCTATATATGATGTGCCAGGCTCTGAGGCATACTGGTACATAATAGAAAACCCCATTCTGGACTCAATAGATGTGCGCATAATAGAAGAGGCGAGGAGGGTTATAGAGCGCGATATGAGTACGGTAAGGGGTATACAGGTAAAAGATTATAACATGCTTTTTGATGACAAGGCAAGAGAGTACAGAAAGTACTTTATGGAGTATGCTGGTGATAATAAGATAAACCTAACACCAGAACAGGCATTGGTCCTTGGGCGTGTAGTATCTTCATGGGTTGCAGGGTTGGGGGAGCCAATAGAAGTGATATATCTTGATAAGAGGAATGTGACTGATATATACATAGATGCGGAAAACGCTCCAATATACTTAGATCATGCAATATTTGGTATATGCCACACAGTGTACAGGTATAACAACAAGCTTGTTGACCAGTTGTTCCACAACATACTTGCAACTGATCCCTCAGCAGCATACGGGCCACAAAACCCCATAGTTGATCTTGTGCTTAAGAGGCTTAACATGAGATGCCATTTACAAGGACCGCCGGCAACGTTTGGTGAAAGGCAGGGAGCGCTTAGGATTATGAAGGAAACTCCATTTACATATGCAGAGTATTTAAGGTATAAATCATTCTCAGCATTCTTTGCTGGATATGATGACATGATGGTATTTCTTGGTTCATCTGAAGCAATACTTGGATTGAAAGGCGTGGGAAAAACTTCTTTCACGGCAGCTAAGATGATTGCCATAGGTACCAAGATGCGCATAATTCCTATACAGGATATACAAGAGATACCAGTGCCTGCATACAGAAAGCGCGGTTTTCACATAGGTGTGATGAGATCTATGCCATCCGATAAGGAGGTTGACACTGGACCATCTGCGGCATTATCTCTTGTTGCACTCACAAGCGCAACACTGCGTATGGGTGATGCTGCACTCATAATAAATGAGGTAAGGTCACGGGCAGCAATACAAGGTATAATAAACCTACTCAACACACAACCTGGTGTTTTCGTTCTTTACAACCTTCATGCACAAAGCCTCAAGGATATACGCGATAGGCTTGAGTTGGTGTTTGGAATACCCGCAGCAAGTATGTTTGCAACTGACAGATACACATTCCTCAAAAAGGTGCGTTTTGGGAGAAAGAGCGCAACATATCGGTTGTTGGGAAAGGCATATGAGAGTGATATAACTAATAAGAAATTTGAAGAGGTGTTTGTTTTTGAGAGGGGAAACGATATAAACTCATCTGTTTGTCGTGCGCTGTTTGTTGAAAACGAAGAGCTTAATAAGTGGCTTATTGATGATATAGATCTCGGTAAGCTTCAAAATAACCTTAAGCTAAAGTTTGTCCCGCCCGCTCTCCAGAGAAGGTCTGATGAGAGAGGGTTAAGCCCTGAGCAGATGATAATGCAGGCAGCGTTTAAAGGAAAGGTTTACTCTCAGATTTACAGGGCATATGAAAAGTATGGTTTTTTTGAGCTTCTTGAGATGGATTTTGTGCTAAAAGTATCTTCTGCATCAAACAAACTCTTAAAAGACCTTGAAGATGAGAAGGGTAATATAGATTATGCAGAGGTTGACAGGAGATGGCCAGGTATATTTGAATCACTCTTGAGAGAGGAGATATCCCTTCTTCAGACAAAAAAATCCCAAAACAATATATGAGTTCTAACCTTGCTTATACTTTCCATAAGGTATTCTTACAACAAGCCCCTCCTTATCATAAATTATCAACTCATCCCCATCTTTATTGAATATGTGCTGACATATCCCAATCGTTTTGTTGTCTGATATGCAACTTTCATCTATCCTTATTCTGCCATACGGCTCTATTAGCAATACGGAATTTATCCTATGTGATGCGCTTGTGTCTCTTATTGTTACATTTGTATCTATAGTTACATTGCACAAATTAACTATCTCAAACCCCCCATTTTTCCATTCCCCCCCAACACACACACGTTTCCATCCCCCTTCCCACATACACCCTCCTAAGAGGTATCCTTCTTCTTCCGCAGAAACGTACTCGGCCCAGTTTATCTCTTCATCACCTAAGTATGCATTTGCATACCCTCTCCTGATGAGCTCAGTATTAAGGTTTTTTCCACTAGTGTATACCTCTCCAAGAGTTCTTCCATATTTATCCTTTCCAAAGGTTTTTACATCAACATATCTTCCAAATATTTGTGATTCCACATACAGCTTTGCATCCTCATAGCATGGTTCTCCTTTCTCAGGGGTATTAACACCTATTAGCCGTACGATCTCCCCATCACTGGTCTCAAATGTATCACCATCAATAACCCTGCTAACATACATTTTTGTTGTACAGCCAGTGAATATGGCCACTATCAGCATTATTAGGACAATGTAGGTTCTAAAGACAATCCGTATCATGTTAAACCAATTTAAACATTCTCGTACTTATTTTATAAATAGAAAAGGGGCTATGGTGCAACCTGGCAACACGGCTGGCTCCAGAAGAGGAGAAGGATGGGGAAGCCAACCAGAGGGGGAAGGGTCCCCCGCACCTTTCTTTGGGATGCCTAAGAAAGCTGCACCAAAGAAGTTTGGGATTCCTGACTCCCCCTCTTAATAAATGGGGAAGACAACCGTGGGGGGAAGTATCCCCTCTCAGTTTTTCTTGATTCCTGATCCCCCCTCT
>JBMFNT010000011.1:0-23292 GCA_049970015.1 Candidatus Micrarchaeia archaeon | reverse complement strand
ATTTTGTCTTGTTGAACGAACCCTTTACAGGACTGAATTTGAAATCGGGCTTCGGCTCCACCTTGAACATGAACTCGTCTGTCTGCTCATAGACCCAGTTTATAACTTCATCCGTTACTTTCGCTGGAATTTGGGACGGTTCAATGCCTTTTTTGCGATATGCGAAGAATTCAAACTTCCCCATGGCATCGACAAACTCCGGTTTGAGGGCGTACCTTACCGCGCCCTTTTTAGGGTGGTAAAACGTTGCGGCCAACTTTCCGTAAAATGTCTTCGCCATCAGCAATTTCCCGTATGTTGCTCCGGTTGCTATCTGCATCCCGTCCATCATGCACGCCTGCGGGTGGCCTTCTCCAATTTCAGGGAATACGAAAAAGCCGTGATCGCTTTCGTGCCCTACCCCAAGATGCTCCATGGCCAGCATGCCCATGCGATATCCTATGGGCATGAATGGGCATTTATGCCCATGGAACTCAAACGCCCAGTCTTTCGGTATGTGTTTTGTTGTCATGTTTATCTACCTCCATATGTCTATTTATCGCAAATCACCAATCAAACCATATTGAAAACTATCATGAGCCCCAGCGCAACCATTTATCAGCCCTGCTATCAGATGGAGTTCCCTCAAGTTTTTCTCCTTCCATTCGTTCATTTCCTCGACTTTTCTGAATCCGCTATACATTAAGAGCGTGATTACGAGCAGAGGCACAACCAAGAATAGGTTGTACAATAGGAGTATCGGTATTGCTGCCAGCATAGTGGACCTTTCCGCAAGCAGTCCGAGAATGAATATATACGGGCCTCCAGTGCACGGCAGTTCGAACAGGCAAACGACAAAGCCCATAAGGAAAGCTCCAGCAGGAGAAGTTACAGTTCCGAGCAATTTCTTAAGCGTGGGCCTCCAGCTTCGGGGTATTTCCATCACAAACCCGCCACTCCCATACCATAGGAAGTCCTTTATGTTCAATACCCCTAATAATATCGCGACCACGCCTATTATCTTGTAGAACCAGTATGAAAGGCCAGATACCTGCAGGGCTGAAAATAGGCCCAACCCGAACAAGAAGTAAACTATGTATATTGAAACAGTGAATGCAAGACCGCTCCTAAGTGCCTTGCCCCTTTCACCCGTACTCAATAATGTTCCAAGCAGTATCAAGAGAACTGCAAATGCACAGGGGTTTATGGAATCCACGAGCGCTGCGCCTATGACAGTAACGAGTGAAAGTTCGCCCAGCGGCTTGGTCGGAGATGTGGCTCCGGTTTCCTCAAGCGGATTCACTATCTTTTCCAAATCCGGGCAGCCAGCACCAATATTTGATTCTATCTCGTGTTCAAGTTTTTCCGCTATCGGTCCGTCGCCTGCAAGATAGGTGTTTCCTATAAATATTGTCGGTACTCCGGTTTCGCTTTCCGGAATCCCATAAGAGTATGCGAACTTGTTGAACAACACCATATTCGGCCTGTTGTTGTATATCTCAAATCTATGGACTTCAAGATTTGGATATTTTGCCTCGATTCCATTTATGAACGGCTCAACTTTCGCGCAGTGCGGGCACCCATCCCCATAAAAAAAGTAAGCGCAGGTCTTATTGCCAGCATCAGCAGCCCAAACCTGACTGGCAAATGAAAAAATAAATAGGAGCATGATTGAAATTCTCAAAAATCTAGGGCTATTATCCATATTAACACCATTAGTTCTTTTTAGTGCGGTTCTTGGCCCCGAATCCCCCCTGCGTTGCATCGTCTTTCCATTGAATCAGCTCTGGCTGGCCATTCCGGACATAGTTTGGGGACGGTTTCAGGTGCTTCTGGAATCCAGCGATATCCGCATTTTTTGCATTCATAGGAATTAGACTGATATGTAGCAGCAACAGCAATTTTATTGGCGCATTTCTTTGAACAAAAATGAGCAGATGCCGACTGGATCTTGATACATATAAAATCTGGGCCCAATGACCTCCTACATTGGCCGCAGTATTCCTGTTTTTTGTATTGCTTAAGACAGTTGGTGCAGAAAATTTCCATGTCAACTACCTATGATTTTTCCACAGTCTCCTTCAATTTCTTTTCCAGTTCCTTTTTCGCCCTTGCAATTACGCCGTTATCAATGATTATTTTCCTGAGCGCCTCCTTGTCAGGAAAGCTTATCGCGCCAAAAAGGCAGGTGTTTGCGCAGGTAACGCATCCGACCAGGCAGTTATTGGGCCTGGCTACGACTGACTTATTTTCTTTGGAATCCCAATCATACACGTTCCTCCCGCAGCCGGTTATGCACATGCCGCACCCGACACATTTGCTTTTGTCAACTGTCGGGTTCCATTTTATTTTATCTCTTGGGATTCCGTGCCATTCTGAAAACTTTTTATCATCTGCCATAAATTCACCTTACGGATTTTGTTTGCAGCAGCATTCTTTCTTGAGAATGCCACCTTTCGCGTATCCAAGTGCCTTGAAAATGTCGCAAACCTTGTAATTCGCTATCCTGTAAAAAACTTTTTTCCCAGCCCGCCTTGAATGCAGAATCCCTGCGTTTTCCAGTTTGCCCAGCTGTATCGAAACCGTCGACTGACCCCTTTTTACTTTTGGATATATCTCGCAAACACATTTTTCACCATCAAGCAATAACTCAACTATCGAGAGCCTTGTTTCGTCAGCCAATGCCTTTAAAATCATTACAGCCTTCTTTTTCTCCATATTTACATATTGATATACATCAATTATTTAAATGTTTCATTGTATATTTCATTTTGGTGTTTTTATGAAAATTGAGATTTTTGGGACTGGCTGCCCTAAATGCAAAGCTCTTGAGGAAAACGCACGCAAAGCAGTTTCCGAACTTAGAGCAAAAGCCGAGATAGTAAAGATCACGGATATCGGAAAAATCGTGGAGTATGGAATACTGTCCACTCCTGCAATAGCCGTGGACGGCGAAGTCAAGGCATACGGGCGCATTGTCGAAGTTGAAGAAATAAAGAAATGGTTGAGTAAATGAAAAACTACGTTTTAGTTGCATTTGCATCAGCCCTGTTGCTCGCGGGCTGTCTGGGGAACCAATAAATAGTGCTGATGCAGGCGTTGGCTCTAATGCCAGTGCGGATGCGCCCAGTTTATCCAACGTTTCCCAAAATATCAGGGTTGAGGTAATTCACTTCCACGGCGCGCATCAGTGCTATTCATGCATAACTGTTGGGCAGTATGCGGAAGAAAACGTCAATACCTATTTTGCAAAGGAAGTAGCGGAAGGCAGATTGTCATTCGCCCACATCAATGCCGAATTGCCAGAGAATCAAAAGAAGGCTGCGATGTACGGAGTAACTGGATCTTCCCTATGGATTGGCGTTTATGATGATAATGGTTTCCACAAAGAAGAAAATGTTAACGTCTGGTACAAAATCAACAATAAAGAGGAGTATATGACCTACCTGAGATGCGTCATACAAAAAAGATTGGAAGGGGATTACAGTTGATTAATCCGGCAGTTTATGGAAGCAATGGGAACAAGCGAAATTGCTCTCGTTGTTTCGTTCTTTATTGGCCTTATGATGGCAATAAGCCCGTGCCCGCTGACTACGAATATCACCGCAATAGCATATATCTCAAAGAAGCTTGACAAAAAGAAAACACTTTGGGTCGGCCTAGCTTATACGCTTGGGCGGATGTTTACCTATGTCACAATAACATCGTTTATCGTGTGGTTTGGTTTGAGCATGCAGCTAATATCGCTTTCCTTGCAGAATTATGGCGAAAAGGCGCTTGGGCCTCTTTTATTAATCGTGGGCCTAGTCATGCTGGAAGTGATCCAGATCCCAGTCCCTAACGGCAACCCAAAGCTGGAAGAAATAAAACAAAAACTATTAGAAAAGGGGTTTTTGGGCAGCTTTCTTTTAGGTGTGATATTCGCTTTGGCGTTTTGTCCGTTCAGCGCGGATTTGTTTTTCGGGATGCTTATCCCTCTTGCGATAAAAGCCGGGGACGGTTTGATTATACCAGCTGTTTTTGCGATTGCAACCGGTTTGCCGGTGATACTATTTTCTTTAATCCTGGTTTACAGCCTCTCATCATTAGGTCCGGTGGTTAGCAAAGTCCAGGTCTTTGAAAAATGGACGAGGCGCGCAGTTTCGGCAGTTTTCATGATAGTCGGGATTTACTATACCTTAAGCGTGACTCTCGGTTTTTCAGAATGGCATGGGGTTCCAAGAAGCAAGATAAAATGGAACCCGACCGTGGATAAAAGCAAATGCGTTGGGTGCGGTATGTGCATAACCGGCTGCGGGAGGAACGTGTATGATTGGGATTCCAAAGAAAATAAGTCAGTCGTAGCCAGGCCTAACAACTGCCTGGTCGGATGCGTTACCTGCTCCAACACCTGCCTTAAAAAATAGATCAACTTCGTTTGATCTAAGATTTGGTTTTGTTTACTCAGAATTTCAGTTTGCCTAGATTTGAACCCATAATCTAGTAGAATAATTCCTTTTGGCGCAATACAATATATCAGGTCAGTCTTTTTTCTTTATAGATATATTCTCCAGCTACCATTATACTGACCAAGTTTCTTGCTTCTTTATCAGTGGTAGACGTAATATTCGTCCCGCCCACTCGACCGCACTTCATTTTTAAGAGTAGCTCGCTTTTGCTGATTCGATTAGTCCTAGAAAAAATATAATCCAAAATTTCAATTATTAATTATTCTTTATTGTCCAATGGCATACAACCATCCATTTACCTTAAGACTATAACATTATGTTATATGCAGGGGGCCAGATTTGAACTGGCGAACCCGCTAGGGGACCGGACTCTGAATCCGGCGCATTTTTCTGGGAGCACTTCTTAGTTTCTTCCTTCCAGGAGAAAAATGGGCTCTGACCAGGCTTTGCTACCCCTGCAATTAAGCGGGCCCGAAGGGATATTCAGCATATTGAAAACTCACTATCACAGCAGTGCATTTGAACCCTTGACCTACTGGTTAAGAGCCAGCCGCTCTACCAAGCTGAGCTACGGGCCCGTGTTTAGAGATTAGAACATAATAAATTTAAATTATTAGATATTTGCAGGCGGTCTTATCAGGCCAATCCGCCTAAGTATTGCATTTATGCGTACATCAATGCCAACCTTTTTGCCATCGATCTGAACCTCTCTGTTTACCAACTTTTTACGAAACTCCTCAATATCACTTGCATCGCACTTGACGTATGCATTGCCAATCTCTGAAGCATAATGCGCATCAGAACCGGCAGTCATCAGCTTCATATCACTTTTCGCGCGTGTCATTGCTTTTTTATTTGCGCCAGGGACACGCTCTCTTGAGTTGAAGCATTCCAGGCCATCCACATGCTTGATATACTTGTTTATGTTCTTTGGGGCCTTCCTCAATATATCAAAAGGATGTGCTATTGATACGATTGCATCCTGTGCCTTTGCCGCATCCACAACCTCATAAAAGTTCTTTGATTCGATGTATTCATTAGCAAAATATATGAGTAAATGAAACTCGTTCCCGTCCTCTTCGATAATTGTCTTTTCAATCCCTCTTATCACGTTCATATCCTTGAAATCATCCCATCCCTTGGCACTGTCATGGTCTGTTATTGCAACCAAATCAATAATACCTTTTGAGATTACTTTCTCAACATCTTTCCGTATGATTACACTGTCAACTGAACGGAATGTGTGTATGTGCATATCAACCTTCAAGCCATTGCACCTCAGCAATAGGAAATAAGTTATGTAAACAAATATATTATTAACAGCAAATACTCTTGCATGGACATGCCTCTCGGCCTTGTGTTATTAATAATTCCACTCGTGTCTTTCATACTAACATACATTGCGGTACCTCCGCTTATCAGAAAGCTAAAAAACAGCGGGTTTGTTGCACATGATATGAATAAACCAGGTAAACCTAAAGTAGTTAAGCTAGGTGGCGTTGCTGTATTCTTGGGTGTAATTGTAGCATTCCTACTACCATTACAACTTGCAGCAAACAGCATTGCAACTACTGCGCTTCTCGGTGCGGCATTATCAATATCCCTTATTGCATTCCTCGGCTTTGTTGATGATGTGCTCAATATACCTCAATTATACAGGGTTATACTACCATTGTTTGCCGCACTGCCACTAATGCTATTGAAGTTGGGTGTAAGTGAGATTGCACTACCATTTGTAGGTACTGTAAACCTTCACTTTGGATATATCACACTGCCAATCATTGGGACAATAGGCCTGAATTTATATGTGCTTGTGCTTATACCAATAGGTGTTATAGCATGCTCAAACCTGGTCAACCTTCTTGCAGGGTTTAACGGGCTGGAGGCCGGAACAGGTATCATAATTGCAATATTCATGATTATCATATTAATCATGACCGGTTTTAATCAGGAAAAAATTGTTGCAATATTTCTGATGATTTCACTGCTGGGTGCATTGAGTGCATTCATAATGTTCAACTGGTATCCTGCAAAGGTATTTCCAGGAAACATTGTAACCTATCTCATAGGAGTATGCGTGGCAGTAGCTGTTATAATAGGAAATGTTGAGAAGGCAGGGGCAATATTAATGATGCCTCAGATAGTAGAGTTTTTCCTAAAGGCATTGTCAAGGTTTAAGGCGCAAAACTTTGGCAAATGCATGGGAAAACGGTTGTATTATGAGGGAGAGGTAAGATCTATTACACACATTGTGATGAAGCTGTTTAGGCCAACTGAAACACAGCTGGTGTTAATAATATGCGGGTTGCAGGTGCTTGCTGGCATAATGGCCATACTATCAATACTGGTTGGATTATGAATTGTGATTGTTTAGGGGTACGATGCATGTAGGATAGATAATGGCCATACTATCAATACTGGTTGGATTATGAATTGTGATTGTTTAGGGGTACGATGCATGTTATGGTTGTTTAGATCATGCGAATGGTGTATGATAGTATTATTTGATTACCTTGTATGCGGCTTTCTTGATCCGGTTCATTATAGCAAGGCCTATCCCTCTCTCGGGTATTGCCTGTATAAGGATGTAATCAATATGTTTTTTATCACACTGCCTAAATAATTTGAACAGTCTTTTTGAAAAGCGCACACTACCTTCAGGCTTTATCACAATCACTATTTTACCATTTTTTTCAAGTTGTTCTTTATACTTTAGCATTTTCTTAACTGCACTTCCCTTAAATAGAATCACTTTTGCATTTGGTGAATAATGCCTGTACTTCATCCCAGGAGACCTCGCCTTCACCACACGCTTATGCCTTGCAACCTTTATGTTTGGTATGATCTTTTTCAGCTGCTCAACTGTTACACCACCAGGCCTGAGCACGAGAGGCGGTTCAGATACTATATCTACAACTGTTGATTCAATACCAATCTTACAATCTTTTGCTTTTATTATTCCTGCAATCTTGCCATCAAAATCATCAAATACATGTTCAAAACATGTGCTTGAAGGTTTTCCTGAAATGTTTGCTGAAGGTGCTGCTATGGGCACCCCTGCCTTTTTGATAAGCGCCAATGCTATTCTATTATTAGGCATTCTGACCGCAACAGTATCCAACCCACCAGAAACCTCATCCGCTATACTTTTCTTTTTCTTTAGGACTATTGTAAGTGGCCCTGGCCAGAATTTTGCAGCTAGCTTATCGACTATCTTTTTTAAGTGAACGGGTACATCAGCTATTTTATACAATTGTTTCTTGCTTGCAATATGAACTATTAATGGGTTGTCTGATGGCCTATCCTTTACTTCAAATATTTTCTTTATAGCATATGGGTTGAATGCATCCGCACCAAGGCCATACACCGTTTCTGTTGGAAATGCTACGAGCTCACCTTTACGTATAAGATCTGCTGCATCTTTCAATTCTCTTTTTGTGAATATTTTTGTGTGCATAGAGGTTTTTAGAAGTTAATTTATTAATATATTCTTCTTCATAAGTATACTAATGCTGATTAGAACTGTCTACTTAAAAAACTGGAGATCACATAGGGAAACACGGCTCGAGTTTTCAAAAGGTACAAACTTACTCGTTGGTATAATCGGATCTGGAAAGAGTTCTGTGCTTGAAGCTATATGCTACGGGTTGTATGGAACATTCCCGGCTCTCACACGAAGACGGACCAAGCTTTCACAGGTAGCCTCAGAATTTACTGGAAATGACGAGTCTGTGGTTGAAGTAGTGTTTGAATATAAAGATAAGGAATATTCAGTGAGGAGAGTGATACGTGGTGGCAAGAGTGATGCTGAGCTCAGGGAGAATGGAAAGCTTCTTGAGGCAAAAAGTGAGGCTGTAACTGCTATGGTTGAGCATATTCTTGGAGTAGATTACGATATGTTTACCAAAGCAATATACTCGGAACAAAATGAGATTGATTACTTCTTTTCGCTAAACCCAGGTGAAAGAAAAAAGCAGATTGATGGATTGATAGGAATTGATAAGTTTGAGACAGGTCGTGCCAACACGCTCAAGCTCGTGAACAGGCTGACCAAGGAAGTGCAAGAAAAGCGTGGTATGCTTGATGCGTTTAACAAGAATGCATTAGTTGAAGAAATGAGGTTGGTTGATGGAGAGATAAGAAAAGGCAATGATACAATAAATGTATTGAATAGTGAGCTTGAAAAGTTAAGACAGGTATATGATGAGAAAGAAAAAATGAGGAAAGAGCTTGAGCATGGTAAGGAGCAGTTTGATGCATTATCCAAGCGTAAGATTGAGTTATCTGCGGGCATTCAGGAGTTATCTAAGAGTATAAAGGGGCACAAGTTGGAAGAAGTTGCAGGGCTTGAGAGTAAGGTTAGCAGGGTTGATGTAGAGATTGCAAATATTCGTAAATCACTGGGACAGGTTGAAAGCAATGCATCAAGTATAATATCGCGCCTTGGTGAGCTTGAGAACTTGAGAAGACAGGTTATGGAGGCAGGAGAAAAGAAGGAATTGTATGCAGCTGAGCTTGCAGAACTTAGAAAGATTGCAGTGGAAGGGTTGGAAGTATTGGAAAGGAAGTTTGCGGATATGAATGAGCATCTTATATCAGTTGAGAGGGAGTTAAGCGGATATCGGGCAGAGCATGATATGTTATTGCGTGATTGCAAGCGTTTGGAAAAAAGTATGAAAGATGTAGAGGAATTAATGAAGGAATGGGAATCATTAAAAGATGTTTCTAGAAGGATGATAGAGGATAAGAAATCGCAAAAGGAAGTATTGATAGAGTGGGTTGCATCACTCAGAGAGGTAATAAGTACAACAAGTGAAGTAATAAGCAAGCTTAAAGAGGAAGGGATGGGTGTATGCCCATTATGTGATAGGCCGCTTGACAAGAATAAGAAGGATGAGATAATAAGCAAGCGGGAGAGGATACTGAAGGATTCTGAGAATGATTTGGAAAAGAAGGAGGATGAGTTAAGGAGGATTACACTGGAGATATCAGAGCTTGAGGAGAAGGTCAGAAGAAAAGATGAAGTTGAGCATATGCTTAAGGATGCTAAGTTGCGCGCCAACGAATACCTAGAAAAGAAAGGGAGGTTCGAACAAGTCAGTAAAAAGATTGCATCATTGAATGAGGAAATTGAAAAGCTCAGGGAAGAGGTCGATGGAATTTCATCAAAGATTAGTGCGGCGAGACGTGCAAGTGACCTTGAGAAGAAAATACTGGAACTTGATGAGTTTTTGGAGAAAAACAAGGGTATTGATAATCAGATTGCTAAATTAAGGGAAGAAAATGAAAATACTACAAAACTATTGCGTGAGATGAGGGATGCTCTTTCTGACAAGGAAAGAGAGCATATGCAGTATGAGGTAATGTTATTGGAAGTAAAGAAAGATATTGAAATGCAAAATGAGGTGGCAAGAAAGCAGAAGGAGATTTCGCAGATTGATGATAAAATCAAGGATATAAGATATGATGAGAGAGAGCTTGAGATGCTAAGGAATGAAACTGGAAAAATTATGGCGGAGATGAGTGGGATCACGGCACGGATTGAAGAAATGAAGAAAAACATTGGTATTGTAAAAAGTAAACATGGATTATTAAGCAAGCAGATTAGAGAGATTGAAGAAAAGGAGATGGAGATTAGCAATCTCGAGGTTGTAATTGAGAAAGTACGCCTTGTCAATACCGCAATAGTTGAGACACAGGTAATGTTGAGGAATGAGCTTGTAGGCTCTATAAATGAGGTTATGAACAGAGTATGGGGGGTAGTTTATCCATATGGTGATATCGTACAGGTAAGGCTTGAAGCTACAGATATGGATTATGTACTCAAAGCCAAGAGAGCCAATGATTGGATCAATATTGAAGGAAGCGTGAGTGGTGGAGAGCGAGCCTCAATAGCGCTTGTGTTCAGGATTGCATTATCTATAGTGCTTGCACCAAACATTAGCTTGCTTGTTCTTGATGAGCCTACACATAACCTTGATGAGAATGGTGTTCGTGCATTGAGTGAAATACTACGTGATAGATTACCTAAGATAATCAGCCAATCCTTTATCATCACACACGATGAAAAGCTTAAGGAAGGTGCAAGTGGAAAGATGTACATATTTACTAGAAATAAAACAGCACATGGGCCTACACAAGTTATATCTGATGATGCTCAGTAGCTAAAACATTATTTCTATCATTTTAATGCAGGGGGCCAGATTTGAACTGGCGAACCCGCTAGGGGACCAGATCTCTCCTGTGCTAAACCCTTCGTTTTATTTAAGAGTTTACTTGAGTCTGGCGCATTTTTCTGGAAGCGATCTTTTTCTCTTAGAAAGAGAAAAAGGGGCTCTGACCAGGCTTTGCTACCCCTGCACAAATTTTTAGTGGTTTAAACATATATAATATTTATCTGGGATTTAGGGTGTATGGCACTGCATCCTTTTCTTGCAAAGATAGGGTTTTACCTTCGTAATATGGATGCAATTGCAACCAAAATGAATGCACCAGTTATAAGTGCAGAAAACAATACCAAGAGCCCTTTTGAAATCCTTGTTTATACAATGCTATCATCAAGAACGCGGGACGAGAATACAATAATGGCTACAAAGAAGTTTTTCAAGATTGCAAAAACTCCAAAAGATGTCTGCAAACTTAGCATAAACAAGATTACTGCTATGATAAGACCTGTTGGGTTTTACCGCACAAAGGCCAAAACTCTAAAGAAAATGTGTAATATGATTAATGAAAAGTATAATGGAAAAATTCCGTCAGATGTAAAAGAGCTTATGAGATTACCTGGAGTGGGCCTAAAAACTGCAAACATTGTAATGGCAAGGGCATTCAACAAAGATGTTATAGGTGTGGATACCCATGTGCACAGGATATCAAACAGGCTTGGCATTGTAAGTACAAAAACTCCTGAAAAGACAAGTGAGATACTTAATGAAATAGTACCTAAAAGGTACAGAAGAAAGTTTAATAGGATATTCGTGGGATTTGGGCAGGTCATATGCCTACCTGTACGGCCAAGATGTGATTTGTGCCCTATAAACAAGGCGTGCTACAGAATAGGGGTACAAGAGAAGTAGAAACATTTATAATAATAAGTTGTGAATTCAGTTTAGTAATGGTGGGAGTATGGCTAAGGTATCAGATGATTTTCAAGATGATATATTTATGAGACCGTCTGCCTGGTTAGACTCAAGGGGAGTTAGAATGGCCCTGAAGGATGAGTTAAAAAAGGGTCTCAGCCATACTGAGATTGCACTCAAGTTTCTTAATGATGAGAATATTAAGGTAAGGATCAACCCAAAGCTTGTTACACCAGATGCTGTGATTGCACATTTTGTATCACAAAAACCTGAGCTTGCGAAAAAACATTCTCGTGTTCTTGTAGCTGCATCCAAGATGAACTATACAATAGATAGCTCTGACCATAAATCATATGCATTATGGGCATTGGTTTCTTCCCATTTATATTATCCTGAAATTGCAGGTACACAGTATCTTAATACGCGCAGCTTTGATGATAATAAGGAACTAAACTTGTTGCATGAGCAGATTGAGAAGCTGTTAAAAGATGAACATGGATCTCATATGGAAACGATTGCAAAGTTTACTGACATGATTGCTGAGCAAACTGCTAGAATAAGACAGATTTTGGATGAAGAAAGAGCAAGGGTTTCAGAGTATTCATCCCAAGTTGAGAAGTCATTGAAATTGCTCCACAATTCCGGTTATAGGGTGCTCGCGCTTAAAGAAAATGAATACATAGATCCATGTGCATTATCCATTGCTGCAAACTATGCTTCTGAGAAAATTCTGATAATACTAAAGCGAGATGACAAGCGGCTTAAGGTATCATTGAGAGCCGTGAAAGGAAAGATTGGTGCAAACCTTTACAAAGTGCTGAGTGAAGAGGAGAGGAAGGTCAGGAATGTCAAATCACTGGTTGACGAATGGAATGGCACCTCAATTGCAGGTGGTTCACCGTTGGATGGTACTCTAATAAGCTTTGACAGGCTCGCCATGATAATCTCAAGGCATGCAAAAGAATAGGTAAAAGTTTAGCCTGATATTTTTTCCAAAAGCGCAATCAGCTTTTCCGTATCAAGTTTTCTCAGTTGTATTTTCATGTCAGAGTCCTCGAGCACATTAAGGAGAAAGACAAGCTCCTTTTCTTCATTAAGGTCTCTTAGGAAAAGGAGTAATTTATCCTTGTTAAATTCGATCCTTTCATTAACGAACTTCTCCATCATGAGCAGATACTCGCTTTGCAGCAGTGAAAGTTTTTGTTCTGTCACAATCTGTTTCATCCCTATTTCTTCCATTGATTTTAGATGGGCCATATTTTTCTTATCCAGTTGGGATGATGCAATAACAGCTTTTGTTTGAAAACCGTATTCACCCATGCAATCCTTTGCCCCGGAGATTAGGAGTGCAAGGATTTTGTTTGGCTCTGCATTCTTAACCGTCTTATACGTTCGTATATAGAGCATGTTTGAGGATTTTGAATATATAAAATTACCAACGCCAACAACGTTTCCTTCCACATCCTTTACCATGACCATAAAATTTATGCTGTTCTTTATCATATAATCTTTGATGTAGGTAAGCCTGTCAACTATGTGCTCCAATATAAAATTCCGCAAAAAAATATCTTCTACATTTTTGCTTAATGCATTTAACTTTGCTTTCTTATCCACTTCATCTGCAAAATGGAATGGCTTTACTATATATCCTTCCAAGAGTGCTTTCCTTGCAAGCTCTGGTATAGTGGACATATTCATAAATTCTCACTTTAATATTAAAAACATAGCCCCGCCAGGATTCGAACCTGGGTCTATGGGTTTCCTCCTGTACAAAAAGATAAAAAACTAACCACCCTTTGTCCAAAGCCCACCATCCTTGGCCACTAGACGACGGGGCTATAATAATTAAATAAGGTTTCATAATTTATATTTGTTGCTGTTATCTGACAACTTCATAATTTTTGTGCGGGTTCTTAAAAAGCATATACTTAATTGTGTTGGATGTATGGAACTTTATGAATTTAAGATACCCCCATCTCTTCAACCGCCTTATGCTTGTGTAAACCTTTGCATTACTGTGAAATGCAAACCTCCCTTTTCCAACAAGGCGCATGCTTAAGTCTCCATCCTCAAACGTGTTCAAATCTTCCCTAAATCCTCCAATCTCCATAAACTTTTCCTTGCTGAACGCGCTGTTTGAGCCTATAAATGCCGGTTTGCCTATGCTTATAAGGAATTTTATCCAGCTTTCAGTGTAAAGCTTACTGCCTATGTTCACGAATATATCTTCGAAAGAGCCGAGTTTCTCTTTTGGGAATATTGGCCCCGTACCGGCAATACAATCCTTTCTCTCAAACACTTTAGAATATGCAGAAAGCAATCCTGGTGATGCCAAGCTGTCCGCATCAATGAACACCAAATACTTGCCCTTTGCAGCCTTGGCACCGCTGTTCCTACCATGTGAAATCCCTTTTCCACATGACACTACCTTATCAGCATACTTTTCTGCAATGCGGACTGTCTTGTCTGTGCTATGACTATCTGCAACTATTATTTCATAAGAATCTGTAGTATCCTGTGCATACAGGGTGCTGAGGCATTCCTCGATATATTTTTCTTCGTTCAGTGTTGGCACTATGACTGAAAACTTCACCACATTTAAAATTTGATTAAAATATTATAAAAACATTTTTAGTAATTATGCAGATGGATGAAAGGTACTTACGCAATATGTTACTTGATGGTTTTGGGAATGAGGGGCAGAATAGGCTGATTAAGAGCAGAGTGCTGATCATAGGAATTGGAGGGGTAGGTAGTTATTTATCTACCATAATGGCCGGGCTTGGAACAAACATTACAATATGTGACAATGACTTTGTAGAAATGTCAAACCTCAACAGACAGTTTCTTTATTCAGAGGAGGATATTGGAAAACGGAAAGTAGACATTGCCGTGCATAAAATCAAAACGTATAATCCACATATCAAGATTAATGGAGTAAGGAGGTTTGCACATAGGGATTTCACAAGAAGTGATGTTGTGATTGATTGCACTGACAACCTGGACTCAAGACTGAGAATAAGTAGGTTATGCAAACGTGCAAAAAAGCCACTCATATATGCGTCTGCTGTGGGATATATGGCACGCGTTGCTGTTTTTAAAAACAAGTATCTTCATGAGTTTGTCATAGCCTCAAAAGGTGAAGAGGGATGTGAGTCTATGGGGATATACCCTCCTGCTGCTGCGTTGGCTGGATGCATATCCGCTTCAGAATGTACAAAACTACTGCTAAAGAATGAATGTGATTTAGAAAACAAGATGTTCTTTGCAGACCTAAAAAGAAATAAGATCAGGATTATACCTATTCAATAAACATTTTCAATTACAATCTCCCCATCTTTTACAATCGTGCACTGGCAAGCCAGTCTATTGTCTGGCTCAGCTCCCAGAAGCTCAAGCGTCCTTTTCTCAATTTTTGTCTTTTCATTAAGATTTTCTATGCCTTTTATCACTTTTATTAGGCATGTACCACACGTTCCATTCCCCCCACAAGCAAAGTGTATGTTTGCGCCATTCTCTTCAGCGATGTCTTTAAGTTTTTTTCCCACTGGAGCATCAACCACTATATTATCTTTTGGAAACCTTACTTTTGCCATAAAAACACCAAATAATAATTAAAAACATAAGTTTAATAAAATAAATTCGTAGTGTTCACTGTTTTATGGGCCTCCGTAGCTCAGCGGAAGAGCGGCCGCCTTGTACTTCAAATAGGAACGGGAGAGCGGCAGGTCGTGGGTTCAAATCCCACCGGGGGCTATTCTGATTTTTAGCAAAAACATGTGCTAAGAAAGGCCATAGAGTTTGCAAGTAAAAAACATGAAGGAAAAACACGGGATGATGGGACACCATACATACAGCATCCGCTGCAAGTTGCACTGTATGCAAAAGAGTATGGGTGCAAAACAAGCATAATTGTGGCAGCAATACTACATGGTATTATTGAGGATTGTGGAGTGCATTATACTGAAATTCAGCGAATGTTTGGCCAGCGCGTGGCAAGAATGGTACTAAACCTTACCAAACCAACGTTAAGCGCAGGTAGTTGGATTTTTGCTGGCAAACATCAATAAATACATTGGTGAAAACATATGGGTTGTGCCAAAAAAAGTTCTTATGAAGAAATATCAATCAAAGTTTGAGAAACTTAAAGAACGGCTGGAAACATACCACAAGCAGGTTATGGATGAGAATGTGAGTTGAAGGAATATGATAATTCCACTATGCTCATTATTGTGTTAAGCATTTCGTAATCATTTATCCGTCCTATGTCTGCCCAATATTCAGTAAAGGTGTATCCACTTATTGGTTTTCCAAGTGATAGCAACCTTGGGAAAACATCCTTTGCAAAATCATCCTTTGGATTTATATACTCAAATATTTCAGGCTCAAACACATACATACCTGCATTTAGAAGGTTTGATTGGATTGGTTTTTCCTTGAATGAGTATACCATATTTTCATTGTCAATTTCAACTATGCCATACTCAAGAGGGATGCCTTGAAGCTTCAAAGCAATAGTCGCAATATTATTCTTCTTCTTATGAAAATCTACCATTTTGTCTACGCATATTGCTGTTATGTGATCTCCCATCCCAACAAAAAATGTATCATCCAATTTATCCTTGGCAGGTAGTATGGAACCTGCAGTATTCTGTTTTTCACTCTCAATGATATAATCTATATTTATCCCCATCCTAGACCCATCTCCAAAATGGTCAACTATTTTATCGCTGAGGTAACCAACAGTCAGTATCACTTCACGTATACCGCACCTCTTTAAATTAAGAAGAACATACTCAAGGATTGGCCTATTACCCAGCTTAAGCATAGGCTTTGGTACATTGTAAGTATATGGCCGTAGCCGTGTGCCTTCTCCACCGCATAATATTATTGCTTTCATCAAACCACCTCTTTAATCTTGTTTTCCCATCTATGGAGCCTGCCTGCAAAATGCTCTACTATATCAGCAATGCGCTTAGAAGAATACCCATCACCGTATGGATTCTCAGCACGAACCATTTTTTCCCTGATATCTGCATTCTCCATAACCTTTATTACTTCATAGACTATATCTTCTTTTACAAAACCGATACACTTGTTTGAGCCTGAAATTACTGTTTCAGGCCTATCTGTAACGTATCTAAGCGTAAGACATGGCACATGAAGGCTTGCCCCCTCCTCCTGCAACCCACCGCTATCCGTCAAGATTAGATCAGAGCGTTTAATAAGAGAGAGCACATCTGTATACTTTTCAATAGATGGATATTTCCATATGATATGCCCTGCATTTTTTAGTTTTTCAAGATAGCCATAAGTCTCTGCCGCTTTTTGTGTTCCCGGAAGCACAGCACAGAAGATTGTATACTCCTCTAAGCTTAATAGAGAATCAAAAATACCAGACATTCTCTTTTTATCCATTGTATTTTCTCTCCGGTGCGCAGAAAAGAAGATTAGTTTTTTATTATCAGGTATACCAAGCTCTTTACGTATGTTTGGATTTGAATCACCATAGATACGCACCGCATCAACAATAGTATTACCCGTTAGGAATATGCGATCGCGAGGATAGCCTTCGCTCAATAGATTATTTACATTACGCATAGTAGGTGCAAAGTATAAGGATGATGCGGCATCAGCGCTTCGTGTGCATATCTGCTCTGGAAATGGTTCCCAAGAATTTGTCCTCAACCCTGCCTCAACATGGCCTACTGGTACCAAAGCCAAAGCTGATGCAATTGAACAAAACAATGCAGAAAAAGTATCCCCATGCACAAACACTATGTCCGGAGCCTCACTTTTTATTATTTTTTCAAGCATGGAAAATATTATCGAACCAATCTCACAGGGAGTTCCTTTTGCATTCAAATTGTACTGTGGATATTTTACTCCAAGATCATCAAAAACACTTTCAAACAACACTTTGTCATAGTGCTGTCCACTCCATACTAATATGCAGTTATGCCCTCTTTTCTCACACTCTTTTATAAGTGGTGCCATCTTTATTATTTCAGGGCGCGTACCCATGCAGAACATCATTTTCATATACTTCTCTCCATATCCTTCCATTCTGATGTGAATATGTATCCATTAACCATACGTTCCTTTGCAAGCATTGGAAATACATTTTCTTCGAGCGATCCCTTCTCAGGCAGATACCGAAATATATCCCCGCTCATGACATATATACCCGTGCTCACTATTTTGGTACTGGCATGCGGACTTTTCTCATGGAATCCTATTATGCTATCTCCTTCCATTTCAACAGAACCATACTCTGAAGGGTTTGCAGTTTCCCTGACAGCAATTGTCACACATTTTCCAGACCTCACATGATGCTGCACCATATTAGAAAGGTTAAAACTAAATATTGAATCGCAGTTTGCAACTACAAATGTTTGGCCAACCAGAGAACGGCTACCAGACACCGCACCAGCAGTGCCAGTAGGGATTGTTTCCAAAAGATAAAAAATCCTTGAATTTAACCTGCTGCCATCCCCAAAGTATTTGCGGATTGAATTATCACTTGCACTTATGGCAATCACAAAATTATTAATCCCGTACTTCCTCATCCATTCCATCAGGTGTTGAATCACTGGCTTTCCTTTGAACTGCCGCATGGCTTTTTCCTCACCATACCTGCCTCCCGCAAGTATCACAGCTGTGGATGTTTCATTCTGAAGTGCCTTTCGCAGGAGATGTGCTATTGCCTGAGACCTGTTTCTTATGTTAACTCCATCTATTGTGTTCTCAACATCACTGAGAATCTTTGGGTCTATTGAGATTGCAATTTTTACTTGTTTCATACTTTTTCATACTAAATAAGTAAAGCTTATAAATATTAAACTATATGTTAATAGTGCTTTCACCTCACCCACCCGCTAAAAAGCGGGTTACCTTCTTTTTATTTGAGAATAAACAGATACTGTTTGTGCAATGTGCATGACTGCATACCCAACTATCAGTAAGAATACTGTGAATGCCAGTTCACTTACCAGATCCCAATCGAACCAGGGTATTGCAGAAAGGAGCTTTGCAATCGAGACCAATGCAAGCACCGTAAATGCATATGAAAGATACCTCAGTGCAAAAGATAGGGTGCCTCCCTTAAGGTCGATGGCATACCTGACGAGCCTGTGCGCTATGATCAGTGAAAGAAAAAGGTTAAGCATGTAAAGCAGGGTTAGAAAAGGGTGTGCGATGTATACACCTATGAGTACATCTATTGCGCTTACCATAGTAATAGATCCAGATGAAATAATTTAAATGTCATCTATTATTTTGTATATTATGAATTCCAAAATGCTTCACGACATAACTTATGTTCTGAAAAGTGATATAAACCACGTGTATGTTACAGTGACTTTGCGTACGATATTCGCTGCTATGATAACTGTATTCATACCTATATATATGCTGTCACTAAATACACCTATACTCTATATACCTGTATTTTACATCATAAAGGCACTGGTAGGAATAGTTCTTTTATTTGCAGTATGGAAGATAAGCATAAAATATGGATTATCAACACCTATAATATTTTCCTCATTGGCATATGTATTGTTCCTGCTTAGTATACGTATGTTTCCGATAGATTTGTATACTATAACAATTCTTGCGATTGAGTCAGAGCTTGCAGATGTTTTTTTCTGGATCCCATTTCACCAAATATTCCTTGCAACGACACATAGGAAAATTAGGGAAAAGGAGATTGATACTATAAATGCGCTCATATCTGCAGCACCATTAATATCCCCTTTGATTGCGGCATTTATAATTGTATATTTAGGATACGGAACCTTGTTTGCAATTGCAGGGGTAGGTATACTGATATCAATCATTCCAATGCTATTCATTAAGAATTTAAAAGAACCTGATGGCTATGATTACAGTTTTAAGTTATCCAAGGAATATTTTGCGGAAGGAGTGAGGGTTGATCCGCTGGAGGTATACTGGCCGCTTTTTATATTCCTTGTACTCGGAAGTGTTGAGTCATTAGGGATAATTCTGATTGTAAGCTCAATTGTTGGCGCCATCTCGCTAGTCACCATTGGCCATGTAGATAATGAAAAAACCCAGGGAGTATTATTGAAAATTGGGGGTATTTTGCATTCATTGACAATATTAGTAAGAGGCTTCTTGAACAACTTTTACCACATACTTGGGATTATGGTAGGGGCAACTATTACAAACAGTATGCTCATATCACCATACCTTACAAGATACTATAATTCCTTTGAAAAAGATGCAACAGAACTAGGTAAAAGGGAAGTGAACGTAAGGATTGGGAGGATTTTCTCAGGAGTGCTATTATTCTTCCTTATCTACCATATGCCAGGCATCCTACCATTTATAGTATTTATGGTACTGATAAGCCCAACCTCTCTGATTATGGGATGGAAAAAGTAAGTTATATGCCAAGGGGGGGATTTTCAGAGTGATGGTTGTCCAAGGCGCCATTCGTTTGAACCCCCGACTTCCAGATTGCTCTGGTGAACGCCTTATATATCATCGCACTCATCATGCTCAGAACTCATAAGACATCTCACTCACTACCACAAGGACGGGTAATTGAGAAGGGGAAAGGGATAAGCCTTTTCACCCCTCTTATGAGTCTGGCGCTCTAACCAGGCTGAGCTACCTTGGCATCGTGGCGATAGAGTTCACAATAATAAAATATTTAAAATAAAGATGAGATATTAAAGCGGTGTCTATATGGCTAAACTAGATATTGTCCCTGTGAAAGTGCTAACTGATGAAGAAAAGAAGATTGTTAAAAAGTATGAGAAGATAGATGATATTATTACCTTAAATTACTCAAAAATCGTAAAGAATGCAAGGTATTGGAGAAGCTATAATTATCAGGGAGGCACACATGGCTTGTCCTATGGAGATGAGGTTCTCGCTGCGCAGAAATTTCTTAACGAAATAAATGAAGTATTCAAGTACTCAAGTAAAGAAAAATTGAAAGAGGATAGTAAGTATGGAGCAGAGACTATTGAGAAAGTAAAGGAATTTCAAACATACCTTAATGACTTCCTAGGGAAGAGTAAGTATGGGGTTTTTGTGGACATATGTGAAGAAGAGAAAAGGCTTGTTAATAGAATTATCAGGGAATTCAAGGCTAAAAATATTGACTTATATACAGATACAAAAGTAAAAAAATGGAGTGGCAAGAATTTTGACTATGAGCTGAAAATGTATGATTATATAGGTGAGGATGGAAGGCGTGGCGGTTACTTAAAGGTCTTTAGTAAGGATGGAAAACACTTGAAAACCATAACTTTCAGTATTGGGAGGAAAGGGGATGTGAAATTCTCTGAAGATTGTGTTATGCTCAGAGAAATACTTGTTGATGGATATATTGGTATAGAAACAAGAAGGGCTGCAAAACTGCTTGTTGATAATGTGCTGATAGAGAAAAAGGAATTGCCTTCGGTTGCAGTGCCCACAAAAACTGAAGAGATAATCAGGATAGGGATTTCCACAAAGAAGTATATACTGGATAATTATGAACCGATTTTGCGATTTTTAGAAACACCAGACTTTACGCCACACGGAAGTAAGGAGGCGGATAAAGATAAAGAGATAGAGTCCCTTATAGAAAGGGTACATAATATATTTCTCAGTTTAAACTATGAAGAGCAATATAAGCTTATGAGAGAAGGGCTCCCAAATATCTCTGTAAAAGGAATATTTGGAATTACAACAAGCGAATATCCGGCAACCTGGTATGGCATGAAAGAAGCATATTTAGATGATAAACTATCTTACAAGGAATTTCTCACAAAATGGCTTGACTTGCTTGAAAATAATGAAGTAACGAAAGAAGCATACAAAAGAAGTAATGGTGGTAAAAAAGCAGTTTACGATCAAAGCTTGATGAACACATTTATAAGCTTGGGAAATGGAGGAGTAGTACAAAAGGGGACAGGTGTTGATGTAACACAAATAACTGAGCTATTAGATGTTTGTAGGAAAAACATAACTGAATGGTACGGGGAGAAGGATGGAAAAGTTGTCCTGAATTACCTGGATTCTGTTAGAGAAAGGATTGACTCAAAGTTAAAGGAAAATAAGGATGTTATAAAATCATTAAATAGCGATGAAGCATTGGTCTTTGATATTAACAGGATGTTGGACCTGTATTCTAACATACCTGGTATAAATAACCTAAATAATGTTAAGAGTGTGAAGTTCGTGACCACTACTTCAGCTGAAGACTTCATCAGAGAAAAACTAAAAGCAATTGTTGAAAAACAACAAGCAGAACAATATTACAATGAAATCGAAAAGTATATCCGTAATCCCAAAGGTATAATTGAGCTTGATTATAACAACATGCCAAAGCACTTAAAAGCAATTGCGGGATTGCTTGTGATAGAAGCTGACAGAGATATGCAGCTAAGAAAGAAAAATAAAGAAAAGGAATTAACAGCTAAGTATTGAGCCTCTGCCTAAGCCACTCATATTTAACTGAAAGCTCTGGATCATCTCCATAGTAATGTATAGAATCATTAACTAGCCATAAATCAGCCTGGTGCATTTTAGATATTACTTCATTGTGTTGGTTATAGTGCAGGTAAGCATAGCTATTTATCAGCATTACTAGTATTAGGAGCATAAGCAAAGATAGTGCGGGCTCAAGAGATATTATGAAACCTTTTGAACTAACATACCTCAAGTATACCCACCTCCTTCAGATCTCTTATGTAAACTGCACGCTTGATGCATAAATAATCTGAAGGACCTCCATATATATACCCATTCATTACTTGCAAAGATACATTTTTTGGCGCATCTGAGATTATCCTGGAATAATCAATCTCGTTATCACGGCCTGAAGAAATATGTGAGATTACTTCATAGCTTCTTGCAATCTTCAATGAAACTTCAGAATCAAGATAGATATTGTTTTTGGCATTATGTACAATGTTTAACATAAGTGAAACGCACAAGTAAAACAAAAACAACATTATTATGAAAGAAACTGCCAAATCAAGATTAAGTATTCCTCTAATTTCCACCACCTTTTCTTCTGTATGTGTCTACGGTTACAACTCGCGACTCATTGTCTACGCACGTTATTCTGTTGCCAATCGAGCATTCTAATTTAGGGTTGAAGTATCCCTCGTTTAGTGAGTATGAATATAGCGAAGCAAGCAATGCTGTTGATGTTGCCCTCATATATAGCTGGCTCTGTCTCAAGTAATCAATAGAGGCTACCATTACATTGTTAAGAGAGAGGTAAAGTATTGTCAGGAGCACAATTATAGATAAAATACATACCAATGCATCAACACTTAAGCTCAATCATATCACCTTATGTAATCGATGTCATAAATGTCTCTGTCAGTGTTGAATATGATACATACCAATGGATCAACACTTAAGCTCAATCATATCACCTTATGTAATCGATGTCATAAATGTCTCTGTCAGTGTTGAATATGGTTATACCTATTGCTGGATACATCATGGAAACATCCTGCTCAAATGCATCAGGGATACCCCTTCCAACCATTACCTTGCTAGAATCCTGGTCTATGACAAGCACAGCTGAGCATGAGTGTAATTCAACCGTTCCCTTATTAGTAACAATCCTTATTTTCTCTGATGGGTCACGCACTGTCGGTGGCCTAATGTATACGCCACTCCTTGCACTATCAAGCATTGCTTTCAGCATTGGGGAATCAACATAACCGCACCAAATGTCCACACGGTAATTTTCATTGTTTTCTGCAACTGGCTCATATTGTTCAAGCTTTTTTGCAATACGCTCAATT
>JBMFNT010000010.1:0-25400 GCA_049970015.1 Candidatus Micrarchaeia archaeon | reverse complement strand
AGATTTGGCCATTAGGAGAGAATGCATTCATGTTTTGATTAAGATTTCATAACCTTTGCATACATTTCTTCATATACTGGGCCATTAGGAGTAAGTGTACTTTTAATGAGTGCAATTTTCTCAATGTATTCATCAATATTAAGGCTCTTGAGTTCTTCAACAATCTTATATGCACCCACACTTCCATTTCTTACCCTTGCAATCGTAATATGTCCAACATAAGGCTTTTCATCACCTATTCCTTTCGTTTTGTTATGTATGCAGTTTGCAACCATTTCAAGCTCTTTTGAAAATACATTCACAAATATTACACGTGCCCTATCCAGTGATGGGAATGCGCCTCCTCCAGACATCTTTACCTTTATGTTATTACATCTACTTGTGCACTCATCGATTGCTTTCCTGCACATGGCAATCTCATCATCTCCAATATCCCCAAGGAACTTTATTGTTATATGAATGTTTTTCTCATCAACAATCTTGAACTTTTCCCTGTCAAGCCTTTTTGCAAATTCATAGATTTTCTTCCTGGTTTCCCCACATACTTCCGCGGAAATAAAACATCTCATACAAGAGTAAAATATGCAAAAAATGTTTTTAAAGCGAGGAGTGTATAATCTATTTGCATATGATGATAATGAGGTGATCCCAGAGCAATCCTTTCGTAAGCGTATTGGGTGTCGGCCCTGTACGTGGAAGGTGCGCAATGATGACAGACGGGCAGCCTGATGTAAAAAATAATGATTAAAACCATCTTCCAAGTTTTTCCTGGCCAGAGGTCTCAGCAGTTTTCTTTATGTACTCATCGATTGTGGTTGAGATTCTCTCTTCTGAAAAATCATGTCTTTTGCATAGTATGTCCATCACTTTTTCTTTATCCATCTTTCCGAACACAATGTTCGCATCACTAACCTCAGGGTTAAGGAAGAATTCCTCTATACTTTTCCAGAGCTCATAATCCTCAGGTGCCATGGATTTCTCGTGCACTTCTTTTAGTGTAGTGCATTCCTTAACGAGCTTAAGCCCTTTTTTAGGCCCTATTCCTTTCACACCTTCATTAAAATCCGTGCCAGTAAGTAGGCCTATCCATATAAGTTTTCTCCTATCAATCCCGAGCATATCCAGAGTATCCTTAAGCATTATTACTTCAGGATGTACTTCAACATACCTGTCCCTTCCAGGCAGTTTTCTTCTTCCGCTTACTGTAAGGTTTCTAAGGAGTACAGGTGCCCCAAACAATAATGAATCATAATCCTGTGATGCTGCATAATCAAGCCTGCCCTTTGATACGAGGTATGCCACCTCAGCCTCACCCTCACTTATTGCCTGTATGCATGGGATACCCATCGCATTCAGTAATTCTTTAGATTCTTCAACAATCTCCGGTGTAACCTTACCAGTTGCCTGGGCATATTTCCTTGCCTCATCAAGCCTTCCTTCCTTGAGTGCTTTGGCCCATTTTTCCATTGCATTCCGTTTTGTTTCGGCACGCTCACTTACAGTCTGTTCTTTCCAGGAAGGTGGTTTGCCATCAAACACATACACAAGCCGTATCCCTTCATCCATAAGCCTTATGTTTCTGTAGAATAGCCCTGACAGGTGGCTTGTTATATTACCTTTTGAGTCCATGAGCGGTGTGCCATCCTTTTGTCGTATTATTGATAGAAACTGGTAAAGTGTATTGAACGCATCCACACCCACAGTTTTTCCGTTTAATTCGCTGAACTCAATCTCTTTTTTTATAACAATGTCTCCGAGTTCTACCCCCATTTTATCATCCTTGCAAATCTTATGTAACTATAGTTACATTAACCCCTTATCCCATCCCCATCATTTTACACTCCCACTCATCCAACCCATACATCATTCTTCCTCTTCAACAATCTTTACTCCAAGCGTTTTCTCGAGCTTTCTTGCAAGTGTGATTGTTGGTATTGTCTCACCCCTCACCACTCTTCTCAGGTATGATTCGCTCTCATTTATTTTCTTTGCAAGCTCCTCATACTTTATTCCAGAACTACTTATCCTTTTTTGAAGTATTTGTGCATAACCATCAACAATCTCCTCATTTCTGGGAGGCCTTCCACCAGCAGTTTTCTTCGGCAGTTTAACCTTTTCCTCAATAACCTTCCCAAGGCCTACACAATCACTGCATACATTAAGAACCACACCTTCAATAATAGCCCGTTTTACAGCAGGCTTAAGACCGCAAACCTCACAGTAATCCATACCCATCACTAACCTGTAATTACACAATCATATTTATAATTTTAGCAAGCTATTGTTTGCCATGAGATATGCCTGGATGCTAGAATTCATTGTTGTATTCATAATATTCCTTGTAATCCTCTCACTTCCATTGGCAGACTTTCACAAATTCATTGCTGAAGTTTTGCTTTTGGGATTGTATGGATATTACCTGCACAATAAGTATGGGCTTGAGCATTATTACGGCATGATAATGCTGCGGACAAGGGAAGGGCTGCACAAGATAGATGACATCGCAAAGTATTCCAAGTTCTGGAAATATTTTGCAGATACGGGCATTGTACTGGCTTATGGGCTCTTATCCATATTCATATACAAGCACGTTTCCAGAAGATCGCTCATAACTGGTATTATAGTACTATTTTTTAGTGCAATATTTGTGCTCCCAAACCTCTACCCTATTGCACTCTCAGTAATCTCATTCCCATACGAGGGAATACCTACAAGACCAGGCATTCCTTCGGAAGGTTTAGACCTAGTAATGCTACTGATAGTAGGCAGTCTCGTACTCTTTGGGTTTGCATTCATCACTACGATAAGCCTTATCTACCAAGCAGCATCTATACTAATCTCTCTATTCTCGAACATATTCTTTCAGGCACAGCATGATGTACAGCCAGGTGCATCCCTACTGCTGCCCGGCATAAACCTTCCGTTTTTTGAGGGTGTGATTGCACTTCTCATACTCTTATTTGTACATGAGATGTCTCATGCAATACTTGCACGCGTTGCACGTGTACGCTTGAAATCTGCAGGCATGCTCCTTTTCGGTTTCATACCTGTCGGAGCATTCGTTGACCCTGATGAGGAAGTGTTAAAGAAGAAGGCATATTATGAACAGGGCAGGGTATTGGTTGCGGGCTCAACCGCAAACTACTTCGTATCCTTTGTATCATTCGTTCTTTTGATAATACTCATATCCCTCCCATTGGACATTTATACTGATGGGCTTTATGTAACTGCTGCAAGGGAAGGCCTGCCAATACAAAAAGGTGATGTGATATATAGCATAAACGGTACAAATTTCTCAATGCTTGATGAATTTATTGAATACCGCAAGTCCATCCCACCAAACACCACGCTCCACATAGTAACACACCGTGGCGGGTTTGATGTGCAAACAGATGCAGATGGTAAGATAGGTATACTTCTAACGCAAAACATAGACCCTTCATACAACTGGTACATATTCCTAAAAAACCTGCTTGCGCTCATGTTTTCACTAAACTTCTTTGTAGGTTCTGTTAATCTTCTACCAATCCCACTGTTTGATGGCCACAGGTTGCTTGAGGAAGGCCTCGGTAGGAGATTCTCACATATTGTTAACTTAATCTCGCTCATCACAACTGCATCTCTGATTACCAACCTTCTCCCATGGCTTTTTTAGTTTCATCCACACATTTTTAATATTACGTATCCATTTACATACTATGTTCCTCTCAACATTGCTGGGTACAAAACGGATAATGGCAATGTACTCCATACTAGCAACAGCACCACCCGAGATAAAGAGGGAGATTGATGATACGACTATAGTATACAGAGGCATTGTAAGCAGCGATGGGACTGAAGGTGACCTGCTCCTGAGGCTGAAGGGTAATAGGGTGTACAACGTGGTGTGGAAAGAGGACTACGGTGAAGTACGTGAGATTGAACGCGGCCTTCTCAACTCTCTCATAAAACTGTATGACTCATTCATCCAGGATGTTGTTGTTCATGAGAAAAAAAATGTTATTGACAGTCTTCACATAATAAACCAGAAGATTGAGCTCAAGGAAACCAAATTCAAGAAAGTAAAACCCCTATAACCTATTTCCTCAATATAATACAACTTTCCCTAACCCTTTGTTTTCCAATAACATTTACATCAGCAATCCTTACGCTTCCCACCCAAACCTCGGCCTCCATCCCCATATCCCCCCACATTTCTGCAATTATCTTATCGCATTCTATGTTTGCGCGCTCAACCACAGCATTTCCTACCACAAACGCGCACACACCACCCTTCCTTAAAACACGTTTGCACTCGCTCAGTACTTTTATCATATCTGTAAAGTACGCGTATGCAAGCAGTGGCGGGTTATGGCCGATATGTTTCAGGAGTATTCCATAAACATAATCATCCTCTATCCTGATACTTGAATCCCTTTTCAGAAAAGACCTTAACATGTTCATTCTCAGTGTTTTTATGTCGATATCTGGAAATGCAATGCCCAACTCAATCCCATACACTTTTGTATAATCTACATTATTCAAGTATGGTGGTGATGTGATTATGCAATCAATCGTTCCATCTGCAATGTCAAGGCTTGTTGCACTACCGATCATAATATCAGGCTCATCATGCTCCACACCGTACTGCTCAACATCCCTTACCATTCGTTTTATTTTCTTCATAAACAGCTTTCTCGCATCACCGGCATGCTTATCTTTCATTACCTTGAGAACACCGCCATCCTTGAGCACATAACTTGATTGCGGAATGATTGACACAAGCGCAAGCATAAGAAACTCTCTCATCTTCTCATCCTTAACTGATTTGATATGTTCGCGTGCTTTTGCCATGAACTCATAATTTCTTCTCGGAAATATGCGCTCAGGTGGGAATAGCTCAAACCTCCATGGCACCATTTTACTCTCCACTTTTTCGGTGCTACATATACTTTCTGCAATGCTTAATACACCTCTTGCAAATTCCCTATCATAATTTCTGCACTTAACCTTTGATGCAAGCACTGCCAGAGGGCTCATATCCCTTCCTATACTGATAATCCCCTCATACTTACACTCGAGCGGTACAGTGCCAACCCCCACAAATGGATCAAGCACAGGGCCATTCACATCAAACTCTCTCAATATCGTGCTAACAAACCTGCTTGAAAATGCTTCCTTGTAATAGAACCAATTAAATATTGGTCTTTTCTTATCAGGTTGAAAAGTCAGGTATGGCCCAAGCTCTTTTCTTGATATTATTTTCATATGTTTTCAACCCTGAAATACTCCCTGAACTTTTGGGTTGTCGATAGCAGTTTACTTCGTTTGCTTGGGCGTGTATTTACAAACCTCATTTCCACGAGCTTTTGTATATGCTGGTATGCATTCTGGCCCAATACTCTAACAACTGTTGACTGTAGCACTCCAGTACTCCCCTCTTTCTTTGCTATGTACGCAAGTGTTTTCAGCTCACCTTTACTCAGCTCAACATGCTTGTTTATGTGTGCGACCGTGCTTAAGTATTCATCACGCAATCTCATAAAATACGAATCATTCTCAGATACAATCTCTATTGAACTGCCTCTAGCATTGTACTCATTTTTTAGGTCTTCAGCACACGTTTTTATATCCTGATAGCTGCCCATCCCAACAACCTTGGCCAGCGTTTTCATGTGCACGGGTTCAGTACTCATGAACAGCACTGCCTCAACTCTTCTTTTGATTTCTGATGTATTAGATGTACTGGCCGTAGCATTACTCTCCACTTCCATAGTAATGTGTTAGGCCAATAAAATATTAAAATAACGCTTTAATGTCTATTATTAATTTTCATCATTTGCATACAAGAATTTTAGATTATTAATCTGGTAATCAAACAATTCATCTTTCTTGAAGAACATTTCAATCTCTTTCTTTGCGGTTTCAATTGAATCTGATGCATGTATAACATTTCTGCTTGTACTGATTGCAAAATCCCCCCGTATAGTTCCAGGTGCGGCCTTGTTTGCATCAGTTACACCGCACATGTTTCTTACAACCTCAACAGCGTTCCTACCCTCAACCACACCAAGTATTACAGGTGAACTACTCATAAACTCCACGAGGTCTGGAAAGAAAGGCTTGTTTTTAAGGTGTGCATAATGCCTCTCTAAAACCTCTTTTGTAAGCCGGGCCATCTTAAGCCCTACAATCTTAAACCCTTTTCTCTCAAACCGTGCAATTATACTGCCACACAACCCCCTATTGATTGCATCAGGTTTAAGTATAATCAAGGTCCTTTCAATAGCCATTACAATCACTTTTTCTTACTTCCTTTCCTAATCCATTTAACCTTTCTCTGTTTTCTGTTGAGAACGAGCATATTAACCCTACACTTGCGCGAGCAGAAGGGGAGCACTTTCCCATCCTTTCTCACATAAAGCATTCCAGTACCCCTTTCCATCTCATAATTGCAAAATGCACATCTCACTTTTAAACACCTTCCCATTACTTAGCCTTTATTTCTTTTGCCTCTCTTTCAGATTCAAGAAGTATGAGTAGATCACCTTTCTTTACAGGCCCTTTAACATTCCTCCTTATAACCCTGTTCTGGTCCTTGCCCTCAAGTATTCTACACATTACCTGGTAGATCTCACCGTATACACCTGTCTTCCCTATGACTTCCACAACCTCTGCATGCACAGGCTCTGCCATACTTCACACCTTTACTCCTTAACCTTGGGCAGGTTGTTGATTATATCTTTCATGAGATCATTACCATTGCCTGCATCCTCAACTGCAACTGCTGCACTTTGTACATTCATCCCTGCTGAATTGCCGAGCTCTTTCTTGCTTGGCACATAAGTGAAAGGAATTCCTTTTTCCTTACATATCTCTGGGATATGCATAACAATCTCTTCAGGCTCAACATCTTCTGCAATTACTACAATCTTGGCCAACCCTCTCTCTATCGATTTTGTGGCCTCGTTTGTACCTTTTCTCACCTTACCAGTGCTGCTTGCAAGCTTCACAAGCTCATACGTCTTTTTAGATATGTCATCACCGACATTGAACTTAACATACGATTTTGCCATTTTCATGTACCTCCTTTCATCGGTATTTGTGGAATTAAGAGAAATAACTATTATAAACCTTTACTTTCCATCAATTTCCACCCATCAACAACCATTCAATACTCATTAAGCACATCTTCAGATCATGGCCATTATCTATTTTTACCATTGTACAGGCCAGAGTGACAGCACATTTCATTTCACCGGCTGTGATTATCTGTTTTCTTACTGTTATCTATTTTTCTGATTATATCATCGTATAGGCTATAGCACATTTCCATTTCACGGGTTTTCAGTTCATATGCAATACGTTTCATATCCAGCCTATGCCTACAGCCATCTGTGAGTAAGTGCCCCATAATCAGCCCAGCACCTACGACAGCAATAACCTTCCCTTTCAGTCTATTTCTCTTTGCTTTTTGTGTGGCTTGTTTTTCTTCCGGCCTATTGTATAAATAGCTATTCATATTATTATTTTAAAAAAGGTCAATTATATAATTTTGCATTTAATATCTACTGTGGCAAAGGTACTTCTTGCAATAACACGGCAGAAGAAGAAGCTTGCAAAAGTAAAGTATGCTTCAATAAGATTGGGCAGGGACGTGTTTGTATACCCGCCTCTTGCAAAGAATGAACTCAAGGCGCTTGGGATAACTGACCTGTGGCTTTTGGATTCTGAGATCCCCGATGATAAATTAGAGCAGAGGGATGTTAAGTACCTAAAGAGTAAGAATATTCAGATAAGTGTCGGTGACAATTATTACATAACATCTCTTTATGATGAGCTTAACACATTAGTGGAATGGGTTACACATGGTATTCATAGTTCCGAGCGTGAAGAGTTCATGCAACGTGCTATGTTTCTCAAGGCACGGCTTGAGCCAGTTGTGCATTACCTGTTTGATAGCCCTGTAAAGGAAAGGATTTTCAAGTTATTTGTTGATATGAAGAATATCAAGGAATCTGACAAACCATTTCCTGGTAAGAATAACAATCTTGTAATACTGAAAGAAGACCTCTCAAAACAGTTTAGAGAGCTTGTGATAGAGATATTACGAAAACCGCGCGAGCTTGATGAGATTGTTGCGCTTGCAAAGGTAAACGAATCAAACGCGAGAAGATGGCTTGCAAAGCTTGAGTTGGAGGGTATAATTACAAAGACACGGAAACGTGTGGGTATAGGCAGGCCCAAGAACATATACTATCTTTCACAGAGGATTAGGCTTGAAAACTCGGCCCAGAACATTGTACATAGTAAGTAATGAACCCTGTGCAATTACATGGTTTGCAGGATGCACTTAAAAAAGGCGCAGATGTCAGTGGAAAGAATAATTAAGTTCGTAGATTATCCTTTCTACTTCCACCAGAAACAACATTTTCATTTGCTACGACTCTTAAGATTCCTTCATATACTGCAGATATACCTCTTTCTTTTTCGTTAAATATCTCACCAACCAAAGCAGGAACAGTCCTTGTAGAGCCAAGCACAATTTCACATAAGATTTTTCTTGGGCTTTTCTTTTCATCAAAATAACCAATTGCAAGGGGCTCTTTCATCAATTTTCAGCAAAGAAACCGAGCAATGCGGAATAGGAAGAAAACCAATCTCAAGAACAGCGTACTCACTACTATTCACACCCCTAACACTTTTACAGTAAAATCAATCCTTCATCTCAAGCAATTTTCTTGCCATATTTTTTCTTTCATCAGTTGGAATTACAACTACAATACCCTCATTAGGCTGGCCGTAAACAACAACATCATCTTCATTTGAGTATATGATAATAGGTAATGCAATCAGATCCTCCTCCCCATCAACTTCAATACAAGCATTCATGTTTTCTTTCATTACTCTTTTTACCAACTCAAATGCCTCCCCACTTATCATACCTGCAGGATTCCTCACCCTATGTTTTGCTTTACATACACTCTGTATTTTTTTAATAATCTCATCCTCAGCACTCTTTCTCATACACCTCTTATCATACACAATTATGTTTGGGACTATTCCGTTTGATATTAGTACATATGAGCATACATCCCCCACAGATATTACTCTACCTTTAGCTTCTTTGACATAACCCAGCACTTTTTTGTCATCTGTAAGTATTCCAAACGGTCTTTTAAGTATGCTTCTGGCCCGTTCATCTATAATGAAGTCCATATGGAGTATTACTTCACGTGCTATTTTTTAAGGTTTGCATACACAATTTGTTCATGCTCAGCATACCTCGTGATGTATTGGTCTCTGATGTGATGCACAAAGGAGTGGTAACAGTGCCAGATTATGCCACTGTGAAAGATGCTGCAATTAAAATGCTCAGTAATAATATCAGCTCGCTTGTTGTAACAAGAAAAAACAGTGCAATAGGGATTATAACTGATAGGGATATTGTGCTAAGGATAATTGCGCAGGGCAAGGACCCAGGGATGGTTCTCGTACGCGAAGTTATGTCATCACCTATTATTACAGTGTCGCATAATTCAAAGATAGATGAGGTGGCAATGCTTATGCTCAATAAAAAGATAAAGAAGCTTCCAGTAATTGATGACAAAAATAACCTCATAGGCATGCTTACATACACTGATCTTGTAACCGCATACCCCGGATATGTTGATGTGCTTAAAGAGCTTTTGAAAGTACATGCACTGGCAAGCACAGGTGTTTAAAGTTTATGCAACCGCAAACTTCTTCTTCCCTGAACCAGTACGAGTCAGAGCTGAGGAAACAGTTAGATGACAAGTTTGATGAGAAGATTGATTCAATACTTTCAAGCTATGCATACATGATAGACAGGAATGCAGCCATATATATAGCAGCTGTGGAGAATGGCCTTGTAAAAACCAAAAAGCGTTCCATAGCTTCATTTTCAGAGCTTGATGGTGATGAATCTGGCATATCATTCTCTGCACGTGTTGAGAAGGTATATTTACCTTTTGAGAGCAAATCGCATAAAACAATGCGTATCCTTCTGACAGACGATTTCATGATCCAGAAAGTGCTTGTTTTATGGGATGAGCGTGCTAATGAAGCGCTTGTCTCGCGTATTGAAAGGAATGATATAATACATGTTGGGAATGCATACTACAAAAATGGTGAACTGCATGCAGGTATCTATTCTTCTTTATCTATCAAAAAATCCAACCCTTTCATGAAAGTTAATGCTTTTCGAGAGGGTAGGATTGATACAGTGGTACGCGTGCTTGGTCAGTCACAGGTACGCACATACATTCGTGATGGTTCCGAGAAGAAAATGCTTAGCGTATGGTGTGGTGATGAGACTGGCAAAATCAGAGTGATTGCATGGGATGGGGCATTTGAAGTAGTACATAATATTAAACAGGGTGATATACTTCTTATAAGGAATGGCATTTTCAGGAATGGTGAGATACACATGGCACAGTACACGCGTATTGAGATCAACCCAGAGAATGTGACTGTGTGTACGAGCCCTGACAACCTTGAGGTAGGCATGCATACATCCATCATTGGCACACTCATATCTGTGTTTGAGCAGGATGGTGACTTGTATGGAGTAGTGCGTGCTGGCACGCGTGATCTCAAACTGTTTTTCTGTATAAGTGCAATTGAAGGTGTGATCAAAAAAGAAGTAAGCCCAGATCTTTCACTGAATGTGCTCGGTCGTATAAAGCTCAACTCACTTTTAGGAGAGGTTCTAGTGTTTGATGGCATGCTGAATGAGAACGGCATTTATGAATGTAGCAGGATAATTTTAGGTGCAGCAGTACAATAAGCACGGCAAACATAGAATAGTATTTATATTATTTAACGAATAATATTGCTTTGTATGGAAGTGGAGCAGGGGCAAGGGTTACAGGTTATGGATACAGATTACAACAGTGTAGTTAATTTAGATAGTAACCGTGAATGCCTGGATTTTCTAAAGCTTGTTGAGAACCCTTCCTGGCGCGATATCTTGCTAGGCCTTGTAAACAGTGAAAAGCTTGACCCATGGGACATAGACATATGCAGCCTAACCTCAAAATACCTTGAAGTATTAAGGAGTATGAAGGATTTTGATTTGCACATACCAGCAAACCTGATACTTGCAGCAGCAATACTTGTACGTATTAAGAGCGAGGCAATACACTTTAATGAAGACGCAGCATACATTACAGATGATATACCTCCCGAGCTTTCATTCGATTCAAAGTTCATTGATATGGAAACGGTTTCTGAATTGACATACCGTGCAAAGCTTCCACGTACAAGAAAGGTTACGCTGAGCGAGCTTTTGGATGCTGTTGAGGATGCAATGCGGACCGAGGTGCGCAGGACCCAGGCACCTTTACGTACTCCATTAGTAAAGGACTTGCAATTTTATGAAGAGATAGAAAAGATTGATGTTGAGAAGATAATAAAGGATGTTTATGAAAGGATAACAAACAGTATAGACACATATTCCCTAACCACTTTTAGTAGCATTACCTCTAAAGATATTACTCCAAGCGAGAAGATACTCAGCTTCTTGGCACTTTTATACCTAAATACTTATGGCTTTGTTGCACTGAAGCAGGATGAGATGTTTGGAGAAATAATGATAAAACTTCTAGAAACCAACAAGGACATCTCAGTTATAGCACTTCATGTATGATTACGGGTAGGCCCTGTTTATAGTTCTTGGAAATGGTATTGCATCACGTATATGCTCGAGCCTGAAAAGCCACATTATGAACCTTTCAATCCCCAAGCCAAACCCGGAGTGGGGCACACTTCCATATCTTCTGAGATCAATGTACCATTCATAATCTTTTCTGTTCAGCTTGAACCTCTCAATCTTCTCAACAAGCTCATTATAATCCCAAATCCTCTCACTTCCTCCAATTATTTCTCCATATCCTTCAGGTGCAAGCATATCATTATTGAGTGCTGTGCCAGGCTTTTTTGGATCCTCGCGCATATAGAATGCTTTTATATCTGCTGGATAGTTTGTTACTGAGATTGGAATTTTCATATCTTTTGTGAGTATGTATTCTTCATCAGCACCAAAATCTTGCCCATACTCCATCTTCCCCCCCAACTCATTTACTCTTTCTACAGCCTTTTCATAACTCATGCGCTGGAATGGTGCACGTATTCTTTTTAGATCATTCGGATCCCTTCCAATCTTTTCAAGGAGTTCAGGGTGGTTTTTAGCCATTCTCTGGCACACATGCTCAATCATCCGCTCTTGCAACTCGATATTCATATCCTCATTATAGAATGCCATCTCAGGCTCGAGGTGCCAATACTCTGCAAGATGTCTTCTTGTCCTGCTTGGCTCTGCTCTAAACGATGGTGCAAATACATACACCTTTCCCAATGAGAACACGAACGCTTCAGCATACAACTGTGAACTTTGTGTGAGGTATGCCTTCTCTCCGAAATAGTTAATCTCAAACACATCACTACCACCTTCAGCTCCACTCTTTGTTATTATTGGTGGTGCAATCTCATAGAACCCTTCATTTTCAAAAAATTCGCGTAAGTATTTGATTACATAATTCCTTCCCTTGAATATGTTGGTAAGCTGCTGTGACCGTACCCACAGGTGTCTCATATCTAATAGGAATTCTGTACTAAGGTCTTTAGATATAGGGAACGGCTCCCCCTGTGATATTACCTCTATGTTTGTTAGAGCCAGCTCAAACCCCCCGGGCGCGCGCTCATCTCTCTTTACTATCCCCTTAACCTTGATCGAGCTTTCTATGTAAAGGTTTCTTGCTTTCTCATATTGCTCCGCAAGCTCTTTTTTTACTGTGCACTGTAATATCCCCGTAGGATCCCTCAATATGATGAATACGAGATTGGAGGCCACCCTGTGCCTGTACACCCAACCACTAAATTCAACTTCTTTCCCATCATAATTTCCTTTTAGAATATCTTCAATCCATAGCATGGATTAATTATACAAAGTTATATTAAAAATATTATTATCCCATAAAACTACAATGAGAACGCATTACATAAGTGAAGCAGTAAAATTAGATGATGCTGAGGTTGCAGTTGCCGGGTGGGTGCACGAGGTTCGCGCATTAAAAAACATATGTTTTGTAGTGCTTCGTGATAAAACTGGAAAACTTCAAATAACTGCAAAGAGGGGAGAGGTTAGCGATGAGGTTTTCAATGTGCTTAACCAGCCAAAGGAGACTGTTATGAGCGTGCGCGGCAGGATTGTGCACGGGAAAGGTGCAAAGGCAGGTGTTGAACTCATTCCATCTTCAGCCAGTGTTCTTGGAAAAGTATACTGTAAAGTACCATTTGACATAACTGAGAGGGACAAAATTCCGGACCTTGATGTGCGCATAGATAACAGGCATGTTGATTTAAGGCGTGAGGAGGTTGCTGCAATATTCAGGGTGCGTGCAACTGTACAACAGGCATTCAGGGAGTACCTGATCTCACAGGGGTTTGATGAGATAGTTCCCCCTCTTATAGTTGCGGCTGCAACTGAGGGCGGTGCAAACCTTTTCCCTGTTGTATACTTTGAGAAAGAGGCATTCCTTGCACAGAGCCCGCAATTGTACAAGCAGATGGCAGTTGTTGGCGGGCTTGATAAGGTATTCATGCAGGTACCTGTTTTTAGGGCCGAGCCGCACAATACCACTACACATTTAAATGAAGTTTATCAGATGGATGTGGAGATCGGGTTCACGGATGACAACGGTGCAATGGATGTTTTAGAATCAACACTCAAACACATACTTAAAAGGGTTGATGAAAACAGAAAGAGGGAGTTGGAATTGCTCAATGCATCCGTTACAGTTCCAGATGAGATACCAAGGTACACTTACTCATACCTTGTTGACTTATTGAATAAGCATGATGAAAATATTGAATGGGGCAACGATTTTAACAGAGCGCATGAGAAGAAAATAGGCGAGCTAATTGGTAAGGAGGCATATTTCATAACAAAATGGCCAACCAGTGTACGCGCATTCTATTCAATGCCATCACATGACAATGTTGAGGTATGCAATGCATTTGACCTCATATACCGCGGCCTTGAGATATCCTCGGGTGCACAGCGTATACATATTCCAGAACTACTCATACAACAGATACGGAAGAGGGGGATGGACCCTGAAAACTTTGATTTTTATGTACGTACATTCATGACCGGTGCACCACCGCATGCTGGTTGGAGCATAGGCGCAGAACGACTCACAATGAAGATATGCAACCTTGAAAACATACGTGAGGCGTCATTGTTCCCGCGTGACAGGAATCGCATATCACCATAGAAAGCATATTTATATTATTTATTACACATCTTAATCACATGATAAAATTGAGACTTATTGGGAAGCATAACTTTAACGGATATACGCTTGTGGAGGGTTTTCCTGGGTATGGCCTTGTCGGCACAATTGCAGTGAATTTCCTTGTTGAGAAGCTTGGGATGGAATTTATAGGGTATGTTGATTCGCAATTATTTCCTCCTGTGGTTGCAATACACAATAACAGGCCATTACCATCTCTTAGGATGTATAAGTCAGACAAGAACAAGCTTATTGTTGTAATGTCAGAGTTCGTGATGTCGATAAAATCCATACATGCACTTTCAGATCTGCTATATGACTGGTGTGAGAAGAATAAAATAAAAAGGATAATATCACTTGGAGGCATTTCAATAAAAGGCAAGCAGGATGAGGTGTATGGGATAGTGTCATCACCTGATGATGTAAAACTACTTTCCAAGTTTGGAGTTGTGCCAATAAAGGAAGGCGCAACCACAGGGATTAATGCAATGCTGCTAATGAAGGCATCAGTGGGCGGTAAAGTGCCTGTGATTTCATTGCTTGCAGAGGCACGGCCAGATTATGTTGACCCGTTGGGTGCAGCAATGGTGCTCACTACGCTTTCTGATATAATCGGTGTAAACATAAATACTGAAGAGCTTGTGCGTGAGGCATTACAGATAGAACAGAAGCTTAGGAGTGCAATAGATACTGCAAAAAATGCAGAGAAGGTTTATTCTGGTGGGGAAAGTAGTGGTATGTATGCATAACTTATATGTGAGATGATTATATGGCATATGGAGGATATAAATATACGGACTTGAAATATGTTCCGGATAAGAGCAATGATTTTGTTGTACTTTTCTGGGCCAAGGGAAATGCACCAATAGAGAAGATTGCAGAAGCAGTTGCAGCTGAGAGCAGTGTTGGCTCATGGACACGGCTTAAGACGATGAATGATTTTGTGTGGAAGCATTATCGTGCGCGCGTGTTTCGCATAAATAAAGTCACTGAAAATAGCGGGTTCATATGGATATCTTATCCAATTGAGCATTTTGATACAAAGAACATATCACAATTCCAGGCATCAGTGCTCGGAAACATATTTGGGATGAAGGAGCTTGAAGAGCTTTATGTGTGCGACATTTCCATCCCGGTCAATTATCAGAAGCAGTTTGATGGGCCTCTTCATGGGATTGAAGGCCTGCGCAGAATAGTTGGGACCACAAAATCAAAGAGGCCACACGTTGGTACAATAGTTAAGCCAAAGGTTGGCCTTGCACCTAAAGAATGGGCACGAGTAGCATATGAGTCGTATGTTGGAGGCCTTGACCTTGTGAAGGATGATGAGAATTTAGTAGACCAAGATTTCTGCAAGTGGAAGGAGAGATTGCATGAAGTTGTAAAGGCGATTGAGAAAGCTAAGGATGAGACTGGCGAGAATAAAGTATATTCATCAAACGTGTCTGACAATTATTCGCGCATGGTTGAACGTGTAGAATATCTTAATGAACATGGCTTGCAAAAGAATGTTTTGGTTATGCTTGATGTTTATGTACTAGGTCTACCACTCCTTGAAGATGCAATTAAGTTGACGCGCAAGTATGGGTTTGCAGTACATGCGCACAGGGCAGGGTTTGCAGCAGTCAATCGTGGCAGTTTTGGGATCAATTTCCAGGTTTATGAAAAGTTCTATAGGTTGCTTGGTGTAGACCAGCTGCACATTGGCACGGGAGTTGGAAAAATGGAAGGAGCCCCGCTCATAATAAGACGGTACCATGATATTGCAGACCAGTATAAGATTGAGGAAAAACTTTACTTCGGTTCTCTTGCGATGGAGTTTGCACCTCACATAAAACCAGTCCTCAGCATAGCTTCAGGAGGTCTTGATGCAGGCAAGGTTGATGCACTTGTCGCATTACATGGTACCAACACAAACATGCAGGCAGGTGCAGGTGTTCATGGACATCCTGGAGGTACATATAGAGGTGCAATATCAATGCGCCAGGCCATAGATGCAGCAATGGAAGGAATACCTGCACGAGAGTATGCAAAAACGCACAAGGAACTTGCACAAGCGATTAAGTTATGGGGATATTATGATCCAGCAGTGATTATCAAGCAGTTAGATTATGAAAAGAAAAATGGCGCACTCCTAACTAAAAAAGTTCTGAAAGGCGGAAGAAAACAGATGCAGGGGTAGCAAAGCCTGGTCAGAGCCCCTTTTTCTCCTGGAAGGAAGAAATTAATAAGTGCTCCCAGAAAAATGCGCCGGATTTAGGGTCCGGTCCCCTAGCGGGTTCGCCAGTTCAAATCTGGCCCCCTGCACATTTTAGTCAAAGAAATTGCTTGGTATTATTTCACGGTTATTTTTCTCCTCAGGCATAATCTGCTCATCAATCACAGGCACTCCTTCATTATTACTGCTTGGCGATGTTATGTCCATGTTTATAGATTCCAGGTCATCAATCTTTTCAACAGGTGTTCCCATCACGGACTGTGCATTTTTGAATATAGTATTTCTGTCTATGATTATGGCACTTCCACATGCCACACATCTCCCATCAATAACAAAGTTTACTACTGAAACGCTTGCCCTAATCGAGAATTCATGCATGTGCCCGCATTTTGGGCAGAATATTTTCTTCTCTATTTGCAATTCCTCATTTGCCATTTAAAAACCTCCATATATTATTAGCCCCAGCTCGTTGAATACTTGTACACATACTCAATAGTACGCTCGGAGCCAGGCTCAATATTTACCACCCATATGATTTTATCCGCATTTACTGATTTTGGTGCGATGTTTGAACTTACAAACTCATAATCAGTGTACTGTGTTATGCCTTCTCTTATCTCAACCTCCTCGGTTGATGTACCGCTGTTCTTTACGTACAGCTTCATAGTAACCATATGTATATACCTGTTTTCTATTACACTACCGCTGACTTTATCTGATATAATCTTTTTTGATACTGTAAACTGGGGAGCATCAGACACGAAAAGCTCAGTGCTCGACCCGCTTGGCAGCATATCTATCCGATCTTCCCCCCTAAAAACCTCATTCTCAAACACGCGAACAACACCTGCAGGGAGCACCTCTTTTCTTCCATTCGTTATGTTGTAAACTCTATATACATCATCTCCTTTATACGTCTCCCACACATACTTCATAACATACCCCACATTGTCCGAGAACACTTCAAACTTTTGCACACTTGATGGGGGTATAGTAATAGGCACACTTGCTGAGTATGACCACACGCCCTTGCTCAATGATGTTGAGAAGGAAGGAGCCTCTTCAGTGCTTGGTGCACCCGCCATAAGCGGCTTCATACTCTTTGCATAATCATTCCTATATATTGGATAATACTTTGCCACAAAATTGGGGTTAGCCAATGTGAGCGTAAGCTTGGCATTCTCATAACTCTCTGGACCAGAGTTTATTATGTTAGCATACTGCTTTAACACTGCATTTTTATTGTTCACATAAAGATCATAATCAATATCCCATGATAAATCATTTTTCACATATCCTAACACAACTTTTGGAGACTGGCCGGATGCACTACCTAAAATTGAAACCACGTGCTCAGTATAATTTTTGGTTTTTTCAGTAGCAAGTGCAGGCAGTTTTATAGACAATAACTCACCCAGGCTAAACACCTGCAATGAGTCCCCCGTGTTCAACCCAACCCTCTCTCCATCATACCATATCAGCGTTCCTTCAACCTCGGCACCACTGGGCGTTGTTACCTTGATTTTTGATCCTTTACTTTCATTAAGCAACTCTTCCATATTTTTTAGTACAGTGGTTGTGCGGTTTACCTCAAAATCTCTCATTGAATAAACAACTGCATCTTTTCCGAGTACTGACATATCGCTCAGGTCGACATTTTTTATCTCTGTAGGCTCGAGCGTAAAAATCCCATATGTATCCAGATCATATGTACGTGTTACAAACGTGTGTGAATTTGGATACATTACCACTGATACAGTATTTGCAAACACAACCACAGACAGCAAAGCAATCCATATCACTAAATATTTCAACTCCACATTCCCTCCTCCTTTATATCGATATCCATGTCCCTTCCACAGGCTTTACAGCCTTATTTTTTGTTTGGAGCATAAATTCTACAAGGTCTTTCCTATCACTCCAGTAGATTGGTACGATCTTGTTAAACTTCAGCTTTTGTGATATCCGTGCCACTTGCAGTGCGCCCATGGTCTCCATACCCCTTATTGGAAGGAATGCCACATCACCATTCAGCCTGTACAATTCATCAATCTCATAGGTGTCACCAGCATAATATAATCGTGAGTTTTGTGTCTTGATGTAATATGATACGGCATACTTTGACTGCGGATGGAATGCAGGCATTACATGCACTTCAAACTCATCATGCTCGAACACATCCCCGACAACCACATCACTTTTGTATGTCGAATCTACACTAAGGTTAAGCAGTACTTGTTTTGGTGCAATCACATGCGGCCTATACTTTGAATAGAGGTATTCGACAAGATCCCTGTCAAAATGCTCTTTGTGCTCATGCGTTATGAGTATAAGCCTAAGGTTCCTGCATTCCTCACTTATTCTTTCTTTGGGTATTGTATATGAAACTGGATCTATAGCAATCTTACCCCCATTTTCAAAGGAGGTAATAATCCCAGCCTCTCCCAAGAACATCATTTTCATACCAACCACTTTTTTAAAATGTTGTGTCTCAAGTATTATTATGCGCAGATTGTTTTTATTCTTATGCTTGCTTTTGTTGATTACCAGCATCACCTCGGCAGCATTCTCCTATGTCAGCACAACCGTTAAGGTGTATCCTGATACTGAAGGCAATGCCCATGTGACAGAAAGGATTACTATTCGCTTTGATGATGCAAACTCCGCCCAACTCTATGATACTAATATGGGGATAACTAATGACCTGACAAGCTGGAAGAAATGGACAAACATAGATAACATACGCTACCATGTGAATCCCAATGTTGTATCTATATCCAACCTTCGTATAACTCCACTTCCAAAAAGAAGCCTCAGCATCATCAATCCTTCTTATGAAGCAGTCCTTCAGATAGATTATGATGCGAAAGGCCTTTTTAACAAGACTACTATTAAGGCAAGGACTTATGGATATTCAATAAAGAAAAATTCCCTTATATTTTCGACAAACGCAAGGGGCGACATTGTGCTTGAAGAGAGCGACAATCTTTACATAATCCTTCCGGAAAATGTGTATGTGAAATCAGTAATCCCCTTATCACAGAACATTGATATTCTTACTAAGAACCAGAAGGAGTTTTTTTGGAGGGGCAAGACGACACTTGAGAATTTTGATTTTACTTATGTTTATGAAGAGAGCATGAGACAGGAGGTTGAGACATACTTTAACAGTTTGATAGAAAACTTATGGGAACAGGTTGGCTCGCAGGAGGGCAGGTATTTTGTGGTGATGCTGCTTGTGGTATTCCTTTCATACCTTTTGTTAAGATGGAAGGTGAAGACTAATGAACGAGCTTGAGAATGCAATATTAAAAGCATGCAAAGACAAGGAGGTATGCCTTACACATATTGCAGAATATTATGGCCTTAGCATTTCAGGGCTTTACAGTGCAGCAGAGAGTTTACGGAGTGCTGGTGCTATCAACGTTCGTGTTGAAGAAAAAATTATGTATAGGCTAAGTTCAGAGGGAGAGAAATACCTGCGGGAAGGGTTTCCTGAGGAAAATCTAGTAAAACGTGCTGTTGATGGTATTGGAGTAAGTGCACTTAGCGATATTGAGAGAAAGGTTGGATTGCAGTGGGCAATAAAGAAAGGCCTTGTCAGCATATCCGGCGGGAACGTTTATGCTACTGATAATGGGAAATCCATTATCAGGAAAGGATATCCACTTAGAGGCATGCTCGAGAGAAAAGAGGGTAATGATGAGCTTTTGAAGCGGCATCTTCTCGAGGTTGTAAAACATAAGGAGATGTATGTGTCCATAACAGATAAAGGGGTTTCAATGCTCAGTGATCTTGAGAAGAAAGACATTGGTAAGACAGTTGTTGATAAGGTGACAGGGGACATAATACTCCACGGCAATATTGAGAAGGTTATTTTTAAGGAGTACAATGTGGCCGTGCCCGGTGAAATACCTGTTTATGGGCGCAAGCATGTGCTGAACAGGTTCATGGACAAGATACGCTCAATCTTTATAGAGATGGGTTTTGAAGAGATGGAGGGTAGCATTGTTGAGAGCGCATTCTGGAACTTTGATGCATTGTTTCAGCCACAGGATCATCCGGCCCGCGAGCTTGCTGATACATTCTACCTTGAAAACCCGAGTAGGATTGTGCCAGACAATCCAGGATTGGTAGAAAAAATTAGGAAGGTTCATGAACAAAACTGGGGCGGTAGGTGGAGTATTGATGAGGCATCGCGTGCAGTCCTGCGCACGCACACTACAACACTTTCTGCAAGGAAGCTTAGTACGATGGAGAAGGAATATGGAAAGTTTTTCTCTATAGGCAGGGTATTCAGAAAGGAGGCAATTGATTATAAACACCTTGCAGAGTTTCACCAGGTTGAGGGAATAGTTGCATGGGAAGGCGCAAACTTTAAGCACCTTCTATGGATCCTTAGAGAATTCTACAGCAAGCTGGGGTTTGAGAGAGTGATTTTTAAGCCGAGTTATTTCCCGTACACTGAGCCGAGCCTTGAGATACATGCATTCTTCAAGGAGAAAGGCGTATGGGTAGAGCTTGGCGGTGCAGGCATATTCAGAGAGGAGGTATGCTATCCTTTGTTTGGCAGGTATCCAGTTCTTGCCTGGGGCCTTAGCTTGGAACGGCCACTTATGGTAATGCTTGGCATAGATGACATACGCACTTTCTACAAGAACAATTTGAACGAGCTTGAGGGCATAAAGGAGGCTGACCTGAAATGGCTGTCATAAAAGCATCATGGAATGATTTAATGCAATTGTGCAGGGGGGTCATACGAGAAGCTGAGCTTGAAGAGCTTCTTGACAGAATAGGTGCCCCTCTCGATGATAGGGATGGTGACACCTTGTACATAGAAGTTACTCCTGATAGGCCGGACTACTTGGCAGTTGAAGGAATAGCTTATGCTCTTATGACAATGGCAGGTAATAAACCGGCCCTTGACCTTAGCCTTAAAAGTTCTGGGATCACAGTTTCCGTGGAAGGTGTACATACAAGGCCATACATAGCCTCGCTTGTTGCCCGCAATGTTTTCTTTAGCGAGCAGGCACTGCTTTGCTCTATGCAGTTGCAGGAGAAGATGCATGACACTTTTGGTAGGAAGAGAAGGAAGATTGCAATAGGCATGCACGACCTTGACAAGATAAAAGGAAACATAATAAAGTACTATGCTGGCAATGGCAATGAAGAATTCATTCCATTGTTTGAAAGCAGTAAAATGTCATTGAAGGATGTTCTGCTGAATACTGAAAAGGGTAGGGAGTATGCACACTTAGTGATTGATGATGAATACCCGCTCGTGTGTGATGGTGAAGGAATAATTGCATTCCCGCCAATACTCAACTCTGAGAGGACAAAGCTGTCTGAGGCCACCAGGAATGTATTTGTTGACATAACCGGTTTGGACAGGAAAAGTGTTGAAAATGCAGCGGCAATCATCGCGCTTGCGCTCATGATGCGTGGTGGCCAGGTCCAGACTGTTGAGATAGATTACGGTACTGAGAAATTTAATTGCCCATCAATGATAGATAAAGCAGTGGAGTTTTCACCACAGTTTGCCAACAAGTTGTTGGGAACGAAGTTTAACATTCGTGAGATTTCAAAGCTTCTCTCAAAAACAGGTATATCTATAAAAAAATCAGGGGCAAAATACCTTGCTTATTACCCTGCGTGGAGGGTCGACATACTCGGTAATAGTGATATTGCTGAAGAGATAGCAGTTGCTTACGGGTACAATGAATTCATACCTGAGAAGCCAGAGCTTTTCACAATAGGGAAAGAAACAGGTGGGGAAAGGAATGCCCTGCGTAGTATTATGCTAAGCCTTGGGTTTAGTGAAGTGAACACATTTATGCTGAGCAATGAACTTGAGGAGTTTGAGGCCATTGGTATCAGTAAGGAAGGCTGTGTAAGGATAGAGAACCCCCTTACAGAAGAGCATACGATTGTGAGGCGCTCACTTGTCCCAAGCATGCTGCGTACGATACAGAACAACAAGATGCACAGGCTTCCTTTGCGGCTTTTTGAGATTGGAGAGGTTGTTGACGAGAACGGTAATAATGAATGGAGGTTATGTGCATCGGTCTATGGTGAAGGAGCAAGCTTTGATTTGATAAGCGGGGTCTTTTGTGCATTATGCAACGAGTTTAAGATTAAGTATCATGGGGAGCCAATCACCCTTTCTTATCTTATAAAGGGGCGCGCTGCAAGGTCTGCTATGCGGAACGGTTCATATGCAGTGTTCGGAGAGCTAAACCCATCTATTATAAGAAGGTATGGGCTTGAGCACCCCGTGGCAATACTCGAAGTAAGCGTGAAAGGTTTTTAATGTTTTTAGCAAATTGTGATTACTTTTACTTTGCTAATGTATTTAAGGAGTGGATGAGTAATGCACACGCAAGAAAGCTGGGATAAACAGAAATATTACACATCACACAAGAGCAGGTTCAATGTAAAGGATGCACAGAAACTGGTTGTCCTGAGAGACTTTTTACATCAGATTAGGGTATCCAGTCCAGAGAAGAGAGGGGATATATGGTTAAACCTTATATCTCATGAAAATGGTGAGGAAGTCTTTAAGATGCTGTTGATTTCAAAGGGGGACAATCACATAAAGATGGAAGCACTGCTTGCACTGCAGCTTATGGGAGAGAAGGGAATACGGATAATGAAAGAGGCATACCCCAGGAGTGACCCGTGGACACGTTCACAGATTATAGGTTGTTTTGCATTCCTGAAGAATGATATGGTAGTTCCAGAGATTGTTGATGCAGTCAATGATGCATCCATATTGACCGAGAAACGCATGCTGGCATTGAACGCGCTGAAAAGTGTTTCTGAAAAGCATGAGAGCAAGATAATTAAGCTTTTGGACAGCCGTGATCCTGCAATAAGGTCGCGTATTGCAAGGCTGATTGCAGAAAGAAAGCTCTACAATGCCAAGGACAAGCTCAAGCGCATGTTGCTTGAGGAGAAGGATTTGGGAGTTATATATTCACTAATAGAGAGTCTTAATGAACTGGGTGAAAACCTAACTGTTGAAGAGGTTATGAACATGCGTGATGGTACCCTGCGGAACAAGCGCAGTATACTCAGAAAGCTCAAGGAGATTGCAAAAAGGTATGGCAATCGCGTACTAATGCTTATATCTGCAATAATAGCAATATTTTTCTCATTGGGTTATGCGCTTTCCACGATCAAATCATTCTTAAATATAGTTATAAAGAATTCTTCCAAAAAAAGAAATGGGGATACTGGTAATGAGACTGTTTGATTCATTTGAGAATGGAATACGTGAGTTCATTCCTGTGAAGGAAGGATATGTGCATATGTATGTGTGTGGGCTTACTCCATATGATAATATGCATATAGGACATCTGAGAACATATGTATTTTTTGATGTTGTACGGAGGTATTTTGAGCACAAAGGATATACAGTAATCTATGTCCAGAACATAACTGATGTTGAGGATAAAATATTCAATCGTGCTAAAGAGCTCAATGTTCATCCACTCAAGCTTGCAGATGACAATGCACGTACCGCATACTACGAAATGGAAAAGATGAATATATTACGCCCTACATTTGTTGTTAAAGTATCTGAAGAGATACCTGCAATAATTTCTCTTATACAGAGGATAATCGATAATGGGTATGCATATGTTTCTGGAGGGGATGTTTATTTCTCAATAAGCAAGTTTCACAGGTACGGAAGATTATCAAGGCAAAAGCTAGATGAGCTCATGGCAGGTGTCAGGGTTGAACCCGGCGAAAATAAGAGGAACCCGTTGGATTTTGCATTATGGAAGAAAAGTGATGAGAATGTTGCAGTATTCAATTCACCATGGAGCATTGGCCGCCCAGGATGGCATATTGAGTGCTCGGCAATATCTACCAAGTATTTAGGAGAAACAATAGATATACACGGTGGTGGCAGGGACCTCATATTCCCACATCACGAGAATGAAATTGCACAGAGTGAGTCTGCTACGGGTAAAAAATTTGTTAACTATTGGATGCATACAGGATTTCTTACAATAAATGGGGAGAAGATGAGTAAAAGCCTTGGCAACTTCATAACCGCTGCAGATGTTTTAGGTAAATATTCGCCTAATGTAATAAGATGGTACATGCTTACAAGGCATTATAGGAGCCCTATAGATTTTAGCTATGCCTACCTTGATGAGATAGTGAAGCATTTTGAGCGTATTGACAGTACGATTGAGTTTGCACGTGTTTATGCACAGCGTGATGTAATCGGCCCAGATATTTCTGATGATATTAAAAGATTGGTTGCAGAATTTCATGATGCAATGGATGACGATTTTGATACACCACGTGCACTTGCATCAGTCAATGAGATTGTCCGTATGATAAACCTGCACATACGCGAAAATAGTGCTAGTGGTAGGAGTATTTATACTGCGATCACTGAGCTTATCAACCTGCTAACCATCCTTGGGTTCAGTGTTGTACTGAAAGAGGATGGTAAGTATGTAAAACTTCTTACAGATGTTTGCAAAAAATACTCAGTTGATGTTGAACAGGACCTGTTCTATATTGTTGAAGGCCTGTTTGCCAAGAGAGATGAATTGCGAAAGGAGAAGAGGTATGCCGAGTCTGATGAGATACGCGCTGCAATAAAGAAAGCAGGCATTGTTGTTGAGGACATGGGAAAGCAAAGTATTTGGAGGAGAGGATAGCTAAGATAAATTATTCAAGAGATCAGAATGCAAGCCATCACATGTACAGGTAGGATAGTACCTGATGTGTTATTACATTGGCCAATCCATTTATTCAAGAAATCCATAATACAGGCCATCACACGTACAGGTAGGATAGTACCTGATGAGTTATTACATTGGCCAATCCATTTATTCAAGAAATCCATAATACAGGCCATC
>JBMFNT010000009.1:0-27553 GCA_049970015.1 Candidatus Micrarchaeia archaeon | reverse complement strand
CACAATTGCTGCGTTCCTGTGTAGTATCATTTGGGTTTACAAATACAACTCTGCAACCAGCCTCTTCCGCTTTGTAGCAAAGCATATTTGCAAACATATTCTAACTTGCACCATTGATTGTTTATGAAGAAAATCAGCTCTTATGCTCGATACCTTTTCATAGATTCTTGCAACGTTCAATCTTGCTTTTCTTCTGTTATTGCTTCCCTTCTTTTTCTTTGAAAGAAGTTTTTGATATCATACAAGTTTGTCTTCATAGATATCTTGTTTTTTTATCTCTATCCCATTTGAAAGAGTAGCAAAATTCTTCAATCCTAAATATCTATCCTGTTCGTTCTCCTTTATTGAATTTAACCAAGTGATGGTTTTTACCTTTCTTATTCAGCATGATGCAAACCCTACCACGAGGATAACACAAGTATGGCCTCCTTTATTCTCTTGCCCACCTCTTCTCTACTCAGGCCTTCTCGGTTTATGATCGCCCCGCTTAGCGTATCATAAACACAGCTGAGTGCAGTATCATCAAGCGATTTTGCCTTTTCTATAAGCTCGTCCACTTCTTTCTCAAAGCCATACATGCGCTTAAATATAGCCCCTTTTGCATCAATCGCAGCAATAAGCGCATTCCTATCGTCCCAGCACAGTATATGTTCCTTCAAATAAGCAAGAAAACGCGGATGCTCTTCTTTTTTTACATCTTTCATACCAGATGCAAAGCTTATCAAATACCTAAGCGAACCGTGTTTCTCAGCATGTGGCACAAGGGCAAGTATCTCACGTTGTATTTCCGGAGAAAGCTTGCTCAATCTCTCCTTGAATTCATCTGAATTCAATTTCTGCTTTAGCTCCATTATCCTTTCTGGGGGAAGCTTGCGGTTATAAATGTTCTGCAAAAGCCCCGCAGCAAATGCATATGAACCAAGTGATGGTTTTTGTTTCTTTAGTTTATTTTCACTCATATAGACACCCCTGATAAAAATCCTATTGTAGAGCGTATCACCTCTTCAGAAATACCTTTTGATTCTAGGTAGGTCACTAGGTCCTCCGGCTGGCGAACCCATTTAGGAATATTCTGTAGTGCTGTATGAACCTTGTCAGGCACATCACTCACGAATGCATTGCCAAACCTGTTCGTGAGGAATTCCTTGAGCTCATTGTTTAGACTATGCTTCAGCTCAGTGTGCATAAGCACAATTGATGACCTTACCATATCTACATCAAGACCTTCCAAAATATTATGCGTAATATGCTTAAAAAGCATTCTCTCTGCAACCTCTTTGCTTTCTCCAACAAAAGTCATCACGCCATTTAGCCCAAGCTCTGGATGTTCCCTCTTTACAGTATCAATAAATATTTGTTCCGCCCTTCTTGATATTTCCGTAAGCTCTTTACTAGTAAGCTTCTTACCACCTTTAAGTGAGTATGATATTGAAAGTGGTGCACCTGCCTGTCCGACATCAATAACATGTCCCATTTCTTCAAATGCAGTCTTTACTGCTTTCGCATACCTGGAGCTAAAGTAATCTGCAGTTGAATGGCCCAAGAGATTAAGAAGGCTCGGTCCAACACCATTTTCCCTTAATGCCTGACCAGTACCTTTTCCGAGGGTATCACCCACCTTCAGGAATGCTTCTGTCGCTTCTTCTGAAAACCCAAGCCTTGCTACAAAAACACCATCACTTTTCTCAAGTGTTTGAAGCGCCTCTCCAGAAATCTTAGTAAAGTTCCTCAGCGTTTGAACATATTTCTCTGGCACTTTGTTAAAAAGCTCTCTGCTCTCTGCCATTGAAAGGAACGTTGAGAGGTTATGGAAGTTTGTGGGCGCGTGTGATGATGCCAACAACACTTTTCCATCTATGACCTTAAGTGTTGCAGTATCTGCATGCAAGGATACGCTAGTAAGCGCATCCTTAAACATATCAAATATTTTACGGTCTTTCACAACATTTTCCATCTCTTTAACTTCTTTCATTACATCTTTCATCACAGCTTTATAGAATTCCTTTATATTTTCTGCACCACCCTTGGCCGAAACCACTACAATCTCATCTGCACCTGTTGCAATAAGTTTTACCCCAAACTTATCGGCGTTTGATACAGCTGCCTTCATATACATTACAAGGCCAACATCGCCAAACTCCTTTGAGAGATTGTTGAGAAACCATGTCTTGCCTTTGTCCATTATGCCTATACCAATATCCTCAATTCCTTCTTCGAGTTCACTGACTATTGCTGGGTCTTTGTTTTTGAATAGCTTTTCCGCAACTATCTCTACACTATTTTCCATCTGACCATCGAGCGCCTTATACAGCTCTGATTTATCCTTAGGTATGAAGAAGCCCTTTGCAGTCTGGACCATCTCGTCCGTACTTTTAAACGGTCCGGCTATTCTTAGGGCTTCTTCCGCAACCTCCTTGTTCTCCGCTACTGCCTCAACAAGCTGCTTTGCAGCCTTTTCAGCAACCTCTTTTTCAAAGCCCCGCTTAACCATTTTGTTCGTTATCTGCTCTATTGTTTCCTTTATCACAACCCGGACAGCTCTCGTTCCGGCACGTGCGGCTGGATAGAGATCTGCCACATCAAGGCCTAAAAATAGAGCAGAGGCACCCAAGTATAGCGCCATCTCACCCCCAGTTTTTGCATTCTTTATACTCTCGGCCATATCAGGTATCCATGTCAGCGGAAGAAGTTCATATACAAATTTGCCAGTATACCTTGCAACTTTTATGTAATCCTCAGGCTTTGGCCTACGCTCTGGATATTTTGCGTAGTACTCCTCTCGCATTGAGAGACTGCCAAAATCAGGACACATGACTAAATATACTAATATTTAATATATAAATCTAGTGTTAAAAGAATTTATCAAACAGGGCATAAAAGGATAAGCAAGTAATTGCAGATAAACGGCTTGGCTCTGGGACAGAATTAAGGAGAATAAAGATTGAATAAATTATGCCAGACAGTAGTAATTGTTTTTTTCCATTTCCATGATTCTTTAAAAATATTGAAAAACAGTTTATCTTATTATACATGAAGATTGGAATCTAATTTTGTCCCACACCTGGTGAGGGAATCTGAAAAGTGAAAAATGGACCGGACGGGATTTACACACCTTCGATAATATGATAAAGAGCGTTTTGAACCCGCAGCCTCCACCACGCCAAGGTGGCGATCTACCGTTGATCTACCGGCCCATTCTGAACATTTTGTTATACAGATGAGTTATTTAAAACTTAAATGCAGATATTTATGCATGGATGTTGCGATATCACTTGTTAGCGTGAACATTCCTGACGGTTGTAATGTTATAATTGGCCATGCACATTTTATAAAGACGGTTGAAGATCTATACGAGGCGCTTATAGAAAGCGCCCCAAGCATACAGTTCGGCATTGCATTCTGTGAGGCCAGCCAGAAACGGTTAATACGCTCAGAAGGAAATGACCCTTACCTGGTGGAGAAGGCGTGTGAAGAGGCCATGAAGATAGGTGCAGGGCATACATTTCTCATTTTTCTCAAGAACAGCTACCCAGTTAATGTTCTTAATGCAGTAAAAAATGTGAGCGAGGTGTGCAGGGTGTATGTGGCAACAGCAAACCCTCTACAGGTTGTTATTGCTGAAAGCGAGCAGGGAAGGGGTATACTTGGTGTCATAGATGGAAGCTCTCCTTTAGGTATTGAGACTGAGGAAGATGCTGAAGAGAGGTACGATTTCTTAAGGAAGATAGGCTACAAGCTATGACCACGTATCAAGCATTTTGTTATAGTTTCTTACAGGCCTGTTTTTCCACTTGCCATTATGGTATGCATAGCTCACTATGAGTTGAAGAGAGGTACGATTTCTTAAGGAAGATAGGCTACAAGCTATGACCACGTATCAAGCATTTTGTTATAGTTTCTTACAGGCCTGTTTTTCCACTTGCCATTATGGTATGCATAGCTCACTATGAGTGGCATTGCAACAGTTGCCTCAGCAAACACCATCTGTTCATTTCCCTCATCAACCTTGCCCCAGGAGTGTGCCTCTTTCAATGTAGATCCTGAGAGTGCACCATCACGTTCATCAGCCACTGTAACCTGTATTGCATATTTGTGCATGGGCACATTCTTTTTCAGTATGTCTGCTGCTACAACAACATCCTGTGCAAAATTCTTGGGCACACCTCCTCCAATCATGAACAGTCCAGTCTCACCAGCAGCAATCTTTAGCCTTGTAAGCTCAAGAAAATCTTTTGCAGAATCTATTGTTACTTTAGGTTTATCTTTCCTGTTCCACTGGTGGTATACAAGACCGAACCCGGCACTGCAATCAGAAAATGCTGGTACAAATATAGGTACTCCTTTCTCATATGCTGCACGGACCACAGAATCCTTCCCAAGCTTATGTTCAACCAAATATCTGCCCATCTCTTTTATGAACTCTCTTGATGAGTATGGTCGCGGTTCTATGCTGTCAGCAATTTTTGCAACTGTCATATCACACACCCTGAGCTCATCCTCATCAATAAACGTATCATATATTCTGTCAATATGGTTCTTGTAGAGTTCGTCATCATCAATCCTTGGCGTGCCTATATAATGCTTGAAACCGAGCGCCTCAAAAAAATCTTGATCAACTATTATTGCACCTGTTGACACGATTGAATCAACCATATTGTTTTTTACCATGTCATATACAGTTTTCTTCAGCCCTGCGCTGAACAGCGAGCCTGCAAGGCACAATATCACACTACATTTCTTATCGGAAAGCATCTTGTTGTATATATGTGCAGCGCGCGCCAGATTCCTTGCCTGGAATGCCATCGATTTATACTGCTCTATTATAGGTGTAGCATCAAAGCGTTTCACATCAATATGTTTTATTTCATCATCTAAGAATTTCTTTTTTGCCATGTATACAACTATATTTTAAAGTTTTAAATTATATGTGTTATATGCTTGTTTCCCTGCTAGTATTCATAATCTCTATTGCAGTGCTCATAAAATCATCGGACATATTCACTGACGAGGCAGAAATAATAGGAAAGGGCATAGGTATACCTTCTTTTATTGTAGGGGTTACCATAGTTGCAGTTGGTACAAGCATGCCAGAGCTTGCATCATCCATAATGTCAGTTTACAACAATAACTCTGAGATTGTCCTATCAAATGTAATTGGTTCTAACATAGCAAACATACTGCTTATACTCGGGATTTCATTGCTGTTTCTAAAAACCGAAACAAGAATAAGGTGGGACATGTTCCATGCAGAAATATCGTTTCTGGCTGCGTCAACAATCTTGATAGGGGTAATGATGTGGGATGGCTTTTTTAGTTTGGGTGAAGCATTGATTTTCATGATCATGTACCTTATATACTTGTGGTACAATCTGGATGTGCACAAGAGCAAGAACAAAAAGATTGTTGTAAGCACCCGCAAGATTAGTCATTTGGATATCTCTTTAATCATAATCTCAGTTATACTGATTGCAATCTCCGCAGATTACACAGTAAAAAGCGCAGTTGAGTTATCGAGGGCGCTTAACATAGGTGTTGAGTTCATTGGATTGACCGCAATTGCAGTTGGTACTTCACTCCCTGAACTTGTTGTCTCGGCAATGGCAGCAAGAAAAAATAACATAGAGCTTGCAATAGGGAACGTAACAGGTTCAAACATATTCAATGCGTTTATGGTGGCAAGCATCCCCAGGTTTCTGGGCGCTGTGGCAGTGCCAGAGATATTAATATCAGTCTCATTTCCTTTTCTGGTAATATCAACTATTATGCTATTTACAGTAATACTTGACCGGAGGGTGCACAGGTTTGAGGGAGCGATCCTTCTGTTAATGTATGTTATATTCATCTTGGAAACATTTTTATAAACTAGCGACATAATCTATGCTATGAGAGCCCAGATTTCAATAGAGATGATACTTATACTTGCTGCAGTTCTTGCCATAGCATTCATACTTGTGACTCAGCTGCAAAAGGTTGCAACAAAAGCAGGGGAAAAGGTTGAAGAAAGAAGCATGGCAATACTGAATGTGAGCAACACAAGCAGCCTGTTGCCAGCGGGTGCAGTGTGCAGTTCTGATTCCGAATGCCAAAGTGGCAGCTGTACTCTCAATATATGTGATTGATGAGAAGGTGCCTTTTGCTTGATAAGTACAGAGCTTATGATAGTGCTCCTTGTTTTTTTAGTATATATAGGAGTATGGTATTTGTACATGAACGGGTTTATGGAAGTTATTGATTCAGCAATGCAAGGGCTATACGCAAGAAGCGCTGCTGATACTATTGCACATGGTATTAATGTTGTGTGCATAAACTCTGGCTCGCTTAAAATCGATCTGAACAATAGGCATGCGGTTAAAGGTGATGGGAAAAGAATCACTGTTGATAACATAGTAAAAGAAGTTGATTGTGAAGTCTCAGGAGCAGTTAACGGGACTGTTGTAAGAATAAGCAAAAGGGATGGAGGAGTTTCAATAGCATAAGGTTTCATTTTTTCATGAGTTGCTTCACATATAGCGAGGCCTCAATACCTGCAATCATTCCCTGGGCAGCCGCACCTATAGCCTGTGCCCTACCTTTACCTGTAACATCACCGGCTGCATAAATACCATTTATGTTAGTCATCTGTTTATCATTGGTAATTATGAATCCATTTTCATCAACTTTAACACTAATGTTCTTGAAATGTATACTGTTAGGCACTGTGCCAACAGCTATAAATACTCCATCAGCATCTATGCTGGAAATCTCACCAGTCCTGACATCTTTTAGAAATATCTTTTTTAGTACTTCATTACCTTCAAACCTATCCACTGTTTTGTTCATCATCTTCTCTATTCCGGTTTCGGTCATAACTCGTTTTACAAGTACCTCCTCAGCACGGAATTCATCCCGTCTGTGTATCAGATAAACCTTTTTTGCAATGTCTTTAAGGAATAATGCATATTCAAGCGCAGTATTCCCACCCCCTATTACCCCAACTGTTTTATCCCTGAAGAAATACCCATCACATGTGGCGCAATAACTTACACCCTTACCAAAAAACTCATTTTCACCATTAACATTCAGGTGCCTGTGCTCAGTGCCAATTGCAATTACTACTGCGTAACACTCAATCTTTTGTGATGAGGCGAGTGTAAGTGTAAACCCAGTATTAGTTTTCTCTATATCTACCACCTTGTCTATTATGACAGGAATGTCAATGGAATCAAGGTGCTTTTTTACAAGCTCTGACCATTCCTGTCCGCTCATCCTTGGTATGCCGAGGTAATTCTCCACCTCATGAGAGAGTGACAGCTGGCCACCTATAAGCCCAGAATCCACAACAACAACCTTAGTTCCGTTCCTTTTTGCATATATTGCAGCAGATGCCCCACCAGGCCCTGCACCTATAACAACTACATCATAGCTTAACATTTCAAACACCTAGAATATAACCCATACGAGCAACGCACCGACCAATGAACATACGAAGTTTGTAGTGTACTTGTTTCCTATACCTTTTTCCTCAAGCACGCCTAAAACACTATCAGTAAAACTACCAACAAACCCTATCAGACCAAGGAAGAATGCCTGGGTTATAGTAATCCCTAACAAGTAATTGGCCGAGAGGGATATGATAAATGAACCGCTCAGTGAAGCCAATGTCCCAAGGACAGAGATTGCCCCCGAGGTTCCAGGCTTGACTTTCTTAAGGCCCCAGAGAAAGAATGGAACATCAAACACTCCAAGCTCTGATGCAAACTTGTCTGCAGTTATGCTACATATGCTTGCAATGTATGCGAGCAGGAATATTTTGTCACCAGTCAGGTATAATGCCACTGCAAGCATTGCAGGGATAGTGCCATTGGCTATAACATTCTTCCATCCTCTCTCACCTTCAAATATGTACATCATTTTCTTTTTGTTTATTCCATACCTTGTTGCCATCACGCTGATTATGAGAAAAATAAGCATAAGAAAAAGCATCTGGAGCCCTTGTGGATGTCCAAACACCAGAATGATTGTACCTAAAGTAATTGCGATAAGGAATGCTGTTTTGTCAAGCATGAATGTCTCTTCCATTATAACCACCTATAAGTATTATACCATACCTCCTATTATGTGACATCCGTTTTTCTCTACAAGCACAGTGCACTCGTGCTGTGAGACCATACCCCCGGAAGCCTCAGCCAGCGGCGGGTATGAAGTAAGCAAATCAAATTCTAGCATTTCCCTAAACGCTCTGCTCAGCATAAACTGGGAAGGTTCAATCTTGTGCAACCATCTCTCAGCAAACGGCAATGTCTTGCGCTCTGCACTTATCTTTGAAATAATCTTTCTTGCTGTTGGGTTCCGTACATTCCTGAACTGTTTTATGCTGTAAACACCAACAGCCCCCTTGTCTTTTACATACCCTTTCCCATCGGTTGCAAACGGCTCAATTGCAACCACCATCCCCTCCTTAAGCTGCACATTACTTGTATTTCTTACATTATGTATACTTATTCCAGAGTGTACAACATATTGCCCAAGCGTGTGCCCGCTCAGATTGTATATGGGAACTGCATGTTGGCTTTCAATGGCAGAATGTATAACAGAGCCAAGCTCTGAAATGGTGATTCCATCCTTTATTGTCTCACATGCTGCCTTTAGTGCATTAAGCGATGCCAGTTCAAGGTTTCTTAATCTATCATTAAAATTTATTGTGGTTGCGCAGTCGCATATGTATCCGTCTATGTGCACTCCCAAATCAATCTTTACTATTGCATTTTTTGGTATGATGGATTCATCTCCGTACAGAGGAACATTATGGGCAGCAAATTCATTTACTGCAACACTGCACGGGAATGCCGGTTGGCCACCAAGCGTTAATATCTCATTTTCTACCCAGTCCGCAATCTCTACTATTTTTGTACCCTCTTTCACATGATCCCTAGCATTTCTCAATACTTCCGTTGCAATCTCCCCAGCCTTTTCTTGGGATTGGCCTCCATACATAAAATAATTTATGTAGATAAATTTTTATTGCTCTGCATTTAAATTACATCCATTGGTCATTCGTTCCACTCACGATCAGATCACCAGCAGATGAGCGGTGATAACTCTCGGCCATTCGTTCCACTCATGGCCACGATGGTGCAATGGTAACATGGGGGACTGTGGCACTTAAGAAGTGCCCCAAGCGTAGTGCAGAAATCCCCAGACCCGGGTTCGATTCCCGGTCGTGGCCTTCAAGCCTTACATTTCCTGTGCTTGGAGGAAAAATATTGTTATGAGAAATAGCAGGTATGTTGCAAGGAATAGTATTCCATCTTTCTTTTCCAGTTTTCTGGCCATTGCCACATAATAGAACAATAGAATGTTTGCAACGATGGCAAATATGAGTGCAGTTATAAACACTGAGAGCTTGATGTTTAATGGCGCGATGACTGCCGCCGTACCGAGTATGAGCGTGATGTTTGCCATATTGCTACCTATGATGTTGCCGATTGCAAGGTCATAATGCCTTTTTCTTGTGGATTGTATGGCTATGCTAAGCTCGGGCAAAGAGGTGCCGATTGCAATTATGGTTGAACCGATAAAACTTTCAGTAATGCCAACCATTTTCACAATATTGATTGCAGAGTCCACTACAATACCGGAGCTTATGATTACAATAATTATACCAGCACAAAAAACCAAGAATGCATGCAAAGCTTCACGTTTGGTTATGCTATTTTCTTTTCCAGCTTCCTTGCTTTCCTTCATTGTATATATAACATATATCACGAATATTAGCAATAGTGCAACACCTTCCATTAGACCGAGCGCTGTTGATTGTACAGTGCTATTGAATAGTATGTATGCAGATATTATGGTGGTGAGCACCAATAAGTAGCCGGATTCTGCAAGGTTTTTTCAATTAATCTTAAACCCAAATGTTATGGAACATACTCCTAGTATTAGGAGCACATTTGCTATGTTTGAACCGAACACATTACCTGCAGCAATTGCTCCTTCTTTTGCAATCGATGATGTTACTGAAATGGATAGTTCTGGTAAAGTGGTACTCATTGCAATTAATATGAGCCCTATGGCCATCTTTCTTATCCCGAAGAATTTTGATATTTTTACTGCACTTTTCACAACTTCTTCTGATGAATATGAAAGCACTGCAAGTGAGAGTATCAATACAATCAAATAAACTATCTCCAGCATAAAATCATCGGCACATTAACTACCAATAACCTTTTCTATGTCTCTATACATCTTTATTATGTTATCACCAATGTATTCCTCATCCCAGAAACCAAGAGATTTCCAGAACTTGTGTGCAACCGCATTCTTCTTTACTATTGTTAGGTATACCTTGTTTAGGCCGCGTTCTGCTGCCCAAGACATTGCACGGTTGAACAACGTAGTCATTATGCCACTATTCCTGTACTCCGGCTTAGTATATGCCTCTGATATTCTTGCAATTCCATTCCCCCTATCACTGACCTTTATTACCGCAATTATATTTGAGCCGTCCTCTGCAACAAAGTATGCATTATCCTTTCCATAAACCAGGTCTTTCTCAACCCTTTCTGAAATCTCTTCCCTATTAGGAACCTTGTTAATTAATGCACATTCGTACTCTGCGAGTTGTACACACAGCTCCAGTATCCCTTTTATATCATTCGGTGTACCTATGCGTATTCTGATGACCATTGCTAATTATTTGTGTTGAACAGTTTTATAGTTTAGCAAAGATGTTTGTTTTGTATTTGGAATTACTATTTTTCAGAAGCACAATTCGTGATGTTGCATCCATACATTCATGCCAGAACAGTTTTATAGTTTAGCAAAGATGTTTGTTTTGTATTTGGAATTACTATTTTTCAGAAGCACAATTCGTGATGTTGCATCCATACATTCATGCCAGAACCCATCAGCATACCCGAGAATCTTTCCAGCAAACTCTTCAACATCCTTCATTGTAGGCATATTAGAGCTAGCAAGCCGGTATTTTGAGTAGCCGAGTCGCATGTACGATTTCACTTCAACAAAATCTGGCCCAGCCTTTTCAATCAGGTTGCCAAATTGGTACGCGCATTCTTCTGAATCATTAATCCCTTTGATGTGTGTTATTCTGATCACTTTACGAGTCTTAAGGCATTTCCATACATCAAACGATCTCATCAGTCTTTCCCATCCATCCTTGTAAAATGGCATTGCAAGTTTTATGTAAAGCGGTTTGTTTGGTGCAACAAGTGATATGTATAGCTGCGTTGGAAGTGCATCTTCATTTCCCAACCTTTCAAGCATTTCAGGCTCTTGACCGTTTGTCACAAGAAATATTGTTTTTGTTGAGGGCCTTTCCCTAATCTTTTTTATAAGCTCTGGAAGGTATGGGTATAATGTTGCCTCACCGCTCAGAGATATTGCCCAGTGGCTAGGCTCAAGGCATTCATCATACTTTTTCTTGTCAGTGTTCTTGTTTCCCCCAAACCCGTACAGCAGTTTCTTCCTTTCATTTATTACATCACATATTATTTTTTCCGGTGTGTCATACTCCCCGTCAAAGTCTGTTGGTGGCCTGAACATCTCCATAGGCCTCCAGCAATGCAGGCAGTTCTGTTCACACCATGCAACTGCTGGGCTCATCTGTGCACACCTGTGCGCATCTACACCGTAAAACTTTTCCTTATAACAAGTACCTTTACCTACTAACGATCTCTTGGTCCATAGGCAGATTTCAACACCAGAATGCTTCCCAGCTATACCATAATGCTTTGCCCTAAGGTTTCCCACCATAAATTCATCAAACATTGGAAAAAATAGGAAGTTTATGTATAAAACTTTTTCTTTGCTCTCTGTGCCTTCCACTATATTACTTTTCTTTCTTTTTACTTGACTTCTTTTTTGGACCACAACCCATTTTTTTCACCCTGTGCATAATTTGCAATGAAGTAATTTAAATGTGATTATTCAATAAACATTTTGTGCTCCTGTAGTACAACTTGGATAGTATGAAGGCCTCCGGACGAAATAATGGCAATGTGCCATTTTTTGGAGGGAGCCTTTGATCTGGGTTCAGGAATGTGATTGTAGCTATAGTTACATGCAATCTACACAACCACATCCCACCTAAAAATCCCAGCAGGAGCACTTATTTTATTTATTATGCTATTCTTCTTCAACAGCCTCTTCTTCCTCTTCTTCGGCCTCTACTTCAGTGTCATCATCCCATTCTCCTTCGTACTCATCATCCCAATCGGTCTCATGCTCTTCATCTTCCGTCTCTTCTGTAACTTCATCCTCATATTCGTGTTCTTCCTCGAGTTTATCTTCTCCCATGGAACACACCCACTTTATTTTATGGAAAGAGTTTTTAATATTGAACTTAGAAAATTGAAGGTATGGATGTAATAGGGAAGGGTGCAGAAGCATACATTTACAGGAACGGGAGCCTTGCTATAAAAGTGAGATGCAGGAAAGAATACAGACACAACCAGATCGATGAGCGACTTAAGAGGACAAGAACTAAGAGGGAGGCAACTGCAATAAAAAAATGCAACGAGAATGGAATAACATGCCCGCAGCTGATAAGTTTTGGAGACAACGAAATACATATGGAGTATGTTAGTGGTAGGCGTATGAGCGAGCTTTTTGAAAACCTGGATACAGATTCAAAGGTTAAGTATGCTTTGGAGGTAGGCAGACTGCTTGCCAAAATGCATAAGATCCATCTGTGCCATGGAGACTATGCACTCACAAACTTTATTGTTAGTGACACAGGCAAAGTATATGTGATCGATTTCGGCCTTAGTGAGTTTTCAACATACTATGAAAAGAAAGCTGGTGACATCTCAGTTATGTGGAGCTCTATGAAGGACGACCATTTGTTCAATGTTTTCAAGGAAGAATATATACGCAATTATGAAGATGCAAACAAAGTAATTGATAGGTTTGAAAAGAACAGGCTACGTGGAAGATATATCGAGCGGTGATGCATGTTGAAAATAACTTTTTATGGAGGTGCTGATGAGGTAGGAAGGAGTTGTATTGAAGTACAGGAAGGCAATCATAAGCTCCTTATGGATTGTGGTGTCAAGCTTGGCACAGTTGAAGAATATCCTTTGATAAAACGCATTCCAAAAAACATAATAATAACACACACTCACCTCGACCATGCAGCATATCTTCCACATATATTCAGAAAACCCAGAAACATTACACTTTATATGACAAAACCAACCCGTGACTTGTTGCAGCTGATGATTGCGGATTATATGCGGGTTAGTAAGAACAGTTTTGACAACTCACAGGTTATGAATAACATGCTTAAACAGTGCAAAGCAATAGATTTTGATGAAATAGTTGATTGCGGGGGGATATGTTTTAGTCTGCATCGTTCTGGCCATGTGCTTGGCAGTGCATCCGTGCTTATTCACTCTGTAAATGGTAATCTCCTTTACACTTCAGACCTTAACACGCGCGCGGGCAGAATAACTGATGCCGCAGAGTTTGGCCTGAAAGCAAAAACGCTTGTAATTGAGAGTACCTATGGTGAAAGAACACTGCCTTCCACTAAGGAGATAACTTCTCAGATGATCAAGTTTGTAAATGATACATTGCGGAGGAATGGGCGGGTTGTGATACCAAGCTTTGCTGTTGGCCGTGCCCAGGAAATACTTTTGTTTCTTGATGCATGCATGAAAAATGGTCTCATAGATCCAGCACCTGTATATATAGATGGTATGATAAAGAAGGCTCTGAGAATATACAGGCATAATATAATGTACGCAAAGGAAGAGTTGCAGAGAAGTCTTCTCGTTAGCGATGTTGACCCTTTCAAAAGCAGGTACATATTCATTCCGCAAAGGCAGGATAGAAGTGATGCAATTGAGGAAGGGAGCATAATCGTAACTACCTCTGGCATGCTGAAGGGTGGCCCAGTGTTGACGTACTTAAAACACCTTGGTAATGATAAGAGAAACCTGCTCCTGTTTGTTGGGTACCAAGCACCTGGCACTCCTGGCCGTGCATTGCTTGATGGTGCACGGAAGATAAGGCTTAACGGGGAAGAGCTCGAGATAAAGATGAAAATCGCAAATGTTGGAATGAGTGGGCATGCAGATTTTAATGGTCTTATACAGTACATACACAACATTTCCGGGCTGGAAAAAGTGATCATAGTGCATGGAGAACAGGGGGCAAGAGAGCACCTAAAAGAAGCACTCAAAGACAATTACGAAGTAATACTGCCGGCGAATGGTGAAAGCATTACTTTATTCTGACAGCATACTTTCCAGACACTTTAGCATCAATAATTTTTGCAAGGTCTGATGTTTCAGGGTTTATTATTACTATTACTCCAGACCAGTTGTCACTTAGGTCAGAAGATCCACAAACAGGGCATGTTTCTGCACCCATGCTTATGTATCTGCAATTTCTACAAGCTTTCTCTTCAGTCATTTCAGTCACCTATTCACTTTTTCCAGCCTCTTTTTTTGGCACATCTTCGCTTTTCTTTCCTTTTGCGCCCTTCACTACTTTAGACCATTCCTCCTTGCCTAGGCCGGGAGTGCGCATTGACAAACCAACCTTTGTGTCAAGTATTGTTGGCTTAATACTTGCAGTAATTATTCGTGCCTTTACTACATCCCCTTTCTTCAATGTTCTTTTTGTATTTTTGCCTATGAGCTGATTACTCTTCCTGTCAAGGTGTACCACATCATCAGTAACCTGTGATAAATGGACAAGCCCTTCCATAGGTCCCAGGGACAGGAAAGCACCGAACTCCACGACTTCAGTTACCTCACATTCAACGACCTCGTTTGTGTCTGGATAAAATGCCAGCACATCGAAAGTAACATCATAGTATGCAGCACCATCTCCAAGCACAACATATCCACCTTCAATGTTCTGTATGTTATGAACTGACAACACTACTCCAATATTTGGATCCATCTTCCTCTCATACTTTTCCCGAAGTATTGATAGTACCGCCTCTTTCTTACCCATTGAAAACATGTTAGGAGGCACCCTCACAGTTCCTACTATAGTATGAACCCTATACATTAGACCACCTATGTTACGGATAATCTGTTAGATTTAGTTACGCTTATAACTCTTATCCCATGATTTCTTGCTATTTTTGCAAGCCTTATGTCAACTGTTGCAATCATTGGCTGCATCAGAAGCCAATCATCAGCCCTCATATTACTCCTTTCTATCTCAATTTTTTCAGCATCTATAACCTTAAGCGCAATAGAGGCATATGGTGCTTTTGAGCTGCTGGAGGAAGCAATCTTTTTAAGCTCTTTTATTACACAGCTTCCAGTATACACCTCCACTTTTGTATCAAATAAATCATACAATCTATCCATAGGTATCCTTCTCATAACCATAAACATGATAAAGCTAGTGTCAAGCGCAATACGTACTGACATATTATTATTTTATTTGCATCTACTAATATAAATTGATTAATATGCCAACGGTTGAGATAGACCTGCGCAAAACACTCCAAGAAAATGCAAACTCTTTCTATCAAGAATCAAAAAGGTTGAGGGCAAAAGCATCTAGGATTGAAGAGATGTTAAAGAAAGGCATCTCAATAAAAAAGGCAAAAGGAGTAACAATGGAAGAGAAAGCTGAAAAGAAGAAGTGGTATGAGCATTTTAGATGGTTTATATCTAGTGAAGGTTTCATAGTTATTGCAGGAAAGAATGCTAACCAAAACGAGACCATCTATAAAAGAGTGATGAATGATAATGACATATTCATGCATGCAGAGATAATCGGCGCGCCTTTTACAGTAATAAAGAATGGAACTAGAGCCAAGGATAAGACGCTTAATGAGGCGGCACAGTTTGCTGCGAGTTATTCACGTGCCTGGAAGTTTGGGTATGCTTCCATTGATGTTTATTCTGTAAAAAAAGAACAACTTACTAAGAAAACCAGCGGAGAGTATGTTAAGAAGGGTGGGGTTATAGTAATAGGTGAAAGGGTTTGGTACAGGAATGTGCCGCTTGGTTTGGCAGTAGGGTTCTACGGTGAAAAACTTGCATGCTTTCCTGAGCAGTGTGCAAATCTCCTTAAAAATCCCATCAAAATAGTGCCAGGGAGAAAGACAAAGGAAGAGATTGCAGATGTGATCACAAGCAGGCTCAACTGTAACAGAGAAAATGTTATAGCACTATTGCCTGCAGGAAATTTCGAGATTGCATAAGCCATTTGTTCAAGAAATTTAGGCATAATAATTAAAATTATCATCCTCTAAAAACTATGTTATCGTACACTAGTTGTACGTTGCTCCTGTCGTCTAGTCCGGTCAAGGATACGGCCCTTTCGAAAGAGGAGAGGAAGGGGGAAGGGTCCCCCTTCTCTCCCTCTACCTTCATAACCCCCTCAAGTCAAACATTATTGTATATGGGTATTGATCTTAAAGAAAGGCTGAGACCCGGGTTCAAAACTATGGTATAAAAATTCCTGTGTGAAAATCCCGGCAGGAGCACTCATTTCATTCGTGTCCTGCCTGCAAACTTCGTTTGCAACTTTCGCAAATCCTTTTGGATTTGCTCAATCTGAGCAAACTTCGTTTGCAACTTTCGCAAATCCTTTTGGATTTGCTCAATCCCGGCAGGAGCACTCATTTCATTTTTAATCTTATTTGCGAAATTACTTGTTATGATTAAGGTAATCTCAACATATGGCCCTGCAGTTTCAGAAGACTCAATGCTTGAAAGGTTTTGTGCAGAAAGCGATGTAATACGAATTAATATATCACATCAAACTCCTAGCGAAGCAGAGAAGTTATTCAACAAGTTGAGGAAATTCAAAAAACCTATAATGATAGACACGAGTGGCCCAGAGATACGAATAAGAACCTCTGCAAAAATTGAGATACGAAAAGGGGAAACTGTAAAGATAGGTATGGATGAAAGCTCAATGGCATATTTTGACCAGAGGATATGGGGTATGCTAAAACCTCGGGATAAAATTTATCTCAATGATGGCCAATCTGCCCTTGAGCTGGTTTCCAAATCAAAGGATGAGATGATTTTCAAATCATTAGATGATGTTGTAATCAAGGATCGTGCTGGTGTGAATGTTAAGGGGCGTCCAATCAAATTTCCTTCTTTAAGAGACTCAGACATTACAGTTCTTGAGAACACCGATCCTGAATTTGTAGCCTTGTCATACACACGTACAGCTGCTGATGTAAAGACCGCCCGTAAGCACACAGATGCAGATATAATTGCAAAGATTGAAAATTATGAAGGTGTTAAAAACATCGAAAGCATACTCGAGGTTGCTGATGGAGTTATGGTTGCGAGAGGGGATTTGGGTATAGAAGTACCTGAGGAGAAAGTTCCATTGATACAAAAGAATATAATTACACTTGCAAACAGTTATGCAAAACCTAGCATTGTAGCAACCCAAGTATTATACTCGATGGTTTCCAACCCTTCCCCTACCCGTGCCGAAGTTAGTGATGTTGCAAATGCTGTGCTTGATGGTGCAGATGCAATACTTCTTTCTAACGAGACCGCGGTAGGTAAGTATCCTTTGAATTCCATAAGAGTCATACGCAGGGTTGCAGATAGCGTTGCACCTTATGTATACTCAAAACTACATGACTGTTCTTCTGCAAAATGTATAGACCCTATTTCTGATATACTGAGCAGGACTATATATGCAATTGCATCAAAGAAGGAAATAACAAAAATAGTGGTAATAACACGTTCTGGATATGCAGTGCGCTTAATCTCTAGGTTCAAGCTTCCAAAATCGATAATTGCCATAACAGATGACCACATAGTTGCGCAAAAGCTTAACCTGTTTTACAATGTAATCCCAGTCTTTTGGCATGCAAAGCCTAAGCAAAACTTAGTACAGCGCGCTACTCTTCTTTGCTTAGAGAATGGCCTTCTGAAAGATGATGACACGATAATTTTCACGGCCGCAGTAAGAACAAAGAGGCCCGGATGGACAAACATGATAGAAGTGCATAATGTAAAGGATATGCTGGAATTCTTCAATTTCTGAATTATTTGCTAAAACTCAACGCCGGGGAGGAGATTTGTTCAGGCCTTTCTCAAATTTTAGAGATAAAAAGGGGCAATACCAGACACGTTTCTGGTAATGTAGTTCTCTTTTTGACCCCGAGGGCCTTTTTCTCTTTCTAAGAGAAAAAGGGGCTCATTGAACTCCTAAGCCCGTTAGGGCACACGCTTGCTTGCACTGCCATGTAGACAGTTCTCAAGGCGTGCGCATTACCAGGTTCTGCCACCCCGGCATGTCATTTAATCTCATTGCTTAATCTTTTAATTTTTACTTATTTTAAGTCCTGGCATGGAGTTTGAGTCATTAATCACGTTTATACTAAATACCATATCCTTAGAAACAAAGATCTTTGATAACACTATTTATCAGTACATATACTTCTTTGGAATAATTCTCCTTTCAGTGTTAATCTCAAAAATAGCGTATTTCATCTTCAAGAACTATATAAGAAAGATCACTGAAAAGACAGAGTCAGAACTTGACGACATGCTCGTTGACATAGTGGAGTCTCCTATAACAATGCTATTAATAATCCTTGGTTTCTACCTTGGTGCGGTTGTTGCACTTAATCCTTTTAGTGGTTTTTACTCATTAGTAATAAACATTGTTAAGATTCTTGTTATAATTGATGTTGCATGGCTACTCCTAAGGATAATAGACACATTCCTAGTTTACTATTTGAAGCCAAGGGTAGAAAAATCAGAAACTCCGCTCGATGACCAATTGTTCCCTGTTTTGAGAAAAAGCCTCAAGATTATCGTTATAATAATAACTTTTTTGTTCATACTTAGCAACTTTGGATATGATGTTACTACCCTGCTTGCCGGCCTTGGTATTGGAGGCATTGCGATTGCACTTGCTGCACAGGACACTGTAAGTAATTTCCTTGGTTCAGTTATGATATTTACAGATAAGCCTTTCAAGCTTCACGATTTCATAAAGTTTGATGGTACGATGGGTACAGTCACAGAGGTAGGAATCCGAAGCACAAAGCTTGAGACACCCACAGGCACAACTCTAATAATTCCTAATAACAAGATTTCCACAGCAATTATTGAGAATTTTACGGTTGCAAAATGGCGTAGGATAGACCTTTTGATAGGTATTACTTATGATACAAATTATCAGAAACTCAAGAAGGCAATACAGCTTATAGAGCAGGTTCTGAAATCACACTCTAATGTTGATAGATGGGATATAAAGTTTACTGAGTTCGGTGCATATTCTCTTAACATAAGCGTATGGTACTGGATAAAGGACCCTAACAAATATAGGGATACACTCAGCGAGGTTAACTTGGAGATAAAACGAGTATTTGATAAAAACAAGATAGAGTTTGCATTCCCAACCCAGACTCTTTTCATCAAGAAATAGCAAGATTAATCTTCCTCAATAGCTCATCAGGGGTTGGTGCTCCAACTATCTTGACTTTATTATTCACAATAATTGTGGGTGTTGATGTAATTCCTTTCCTGAGACAGGCTTCTGGGAACAGGACGCAATCAGTTATATTCACCCTGATTCTCCTGTTAGCATATCCAAACTCAAGCGCCCACCTTATAGCTGGTGGTGATATAGAACATGAAGATGAGGTATACACTTCCATCACAACATCTTTTTTTATGCGTTTCACATCTGCAATGATATCATTTCCGGCCAAAAATTCTCCTTTAACCATATCAACAACAAAATGAATGAACACCCCACTCAAATATCCAGATGGTATGGCATAACAGAATATATTTTGTGCAATTTGTACATGTGGATGTTCAGCACCATCCTCAGAGTATATTTTTATCTTACCAGCAGATATGTTTGCAATCTTGCTTACCAATTCTTCCATGCGATTACTCAGCAAGCCGTACTTTTTACTTTTTATTACCTTAATTTGAACTGTTTTTCCGTCTTTTATGTGGGCAATTTCTCTCTCAATGAGATCAAGTGTAACCTTATCAATTACTGGCATACTAATAAGATATCACTAGTATTTTTAAGTTTTGCAATGAATTTATTGCTATGCAATTGTACTCTAGGAGGGCAAACCAGGTTGAGTATTCCATAAGAGAGGTAGAGCTGCTCGCACGAAAATATAATTCAAAAGACATGATACTATTGAACATAGGTGATCCTGTCAGGATGGGTGTCAAGACACCAAAACAGGTTATGGATGCAGCCATAAATGCGATCAGAAGCGGGTATAACTCATACTCAAAATCACAAGGAGATGATACAGCTAGAGGTTCTATTGTAAGATTTTATGGCTCAAGGGGCATTAACATAAACAGTGAAGATGTATTCATTACAACTGGTGTAAGCGAAGGCATAAGCATACTTTACAACTCTCTTTTTGACCCGGGTGATCATGTTATATTACCTAGGCCGTATTATCCCATATATAACGAGCTATCAAAGCTGAACTTACTCCATGTGTCATATTATGATTTTGATGACAAAGGATATCCAGATATTGATTCATTAACAAAGGCCATAACAAAGAAAACAAAAGCAGTTGTGCTTATAAACCCAAACAACCCATACGGTACAAGCCTTTCAAGAAGACATCTAAAAAGTTTTAGGGATACAGTCTTGTCCCACAACCTCTTACTCATAAGTGATGAAATCTATTCAGAGATTGTTTATGATGGTAGGATGGAATATGCAATCAAGGGTTGTGAAGATGAGCGTATAGTAGTTCTAAATGGCATCTCAAAAGCATACCGTGTTCCTGGATGGCGTATAGGATGGGCCGTATTCGGCACTCATCCATCATTGGACGCTCTAAAGCTAAATTTTCTTAGGTTAGTGCAACTTCGTCTCTCACCACCTTCTCCATTTGAGCATGCACTCCCCTTAATACTAGACAATCCAAAGATTCCTTTTAAGCCATACATCTCTTTCCTAAAGAAAAACTCAGGTATATTGCAAAGGAGGATCAATCGCACGGCACACTTCAGTGTAAACAAGATAGATGCAGCATTCTATGCATTCATAAAGATTGGCCAAGGTATCGACAGCAGGCAGTTTACAAGAGAACTCATAAAAAGAAAACATGTGGTTGTAGTTCCTGGGATAGGCTTTGGTAAAGAAGGATACTTCAGGATTGTGTTTGCATGTAGCCCAGAACGATTGGGAGAGGCCCTTGACCGAATATGTGAGCTTTCAGATGAATTACTTTAAAAGAGATTCTTTTAAGCCTTCCAAATTACAATTATTATAGTATGATTCATATATTTTCAGGACATTGCAAGGCCTATCTATCTTTACACTTACTTTCGTATTAGTATTACCACTATCTTTTGATTCACTAGATTCAATCCCATTACAGAGCATATACAAGTTATTCCTCGTTATTTTCACTCCATTTATAGGCTCTCCGTTTATTATTTTTCTGTAATATTCCTCATTAGTATTCTTTAGTACATACATAAATGCAGCTATACCAAGCTCGCTTTCATAATCTCGCGCTGGGTTTATGTTTTCAATCTTAATAAACCCTTTATCACTCAATTCCTTTTCTAGATCATACCAATCACTGCATTTCGCAACACTTATCCCTTCCTTCTTAAGTGCCCTTATTAGATGCCTGCTCAACCCGCATCTCTCAGCAGTCAATTCAACTTCTGGGTAATCATACGTACACTCTGAATCTGTTGGTTTAGGTGTTTCTTCATCATAATTTTCCCATCCGCTTACAACTTTCCCAATATGGCCAAAATCAACTTCGCTCATGCATATCTCATAATCGTTCTTAACTTTATTACTCAGGTCCGGTTTTTCCCCATCAAATTTATTCAATTCAGCCTCATCTATAAAATCCATCCTGTGAACGCTAATATACTCACACACATTTGATATATTGACACCATCACTCTGAAATACCATGGGCTCTTTCTTATATGGCTCGGAGTTATAGTACTTGCATAATTTGAACCATTCATTACTATTTTTAATATTATATGCGTTTGTCTTGTTTGCAAGAGGATTCCCTTCAAAATTATCATATTGCGAGTATGCAACTCCAAATATGCCAACAGACCGCATGACACTTATTGATGTGTATACAGTTTGTGCAATCTCATTAATATTAGTACATTGCGGGTCAACAGATAATATGAGGAACGTTGGTTTTCCAAATTTGTTAAGCGTATACCTGCTCCTGTTCATTGCATCCGCAAGCACTGGGCCAGCCTGACAATCATGTTCTTTATCAACCTTCGCCATAATAACTACTCCACTAACCTTCTCCATAATACTTTCATTAAATTTCCCGAGCAGTTCAAACATCTGTTGGTCGCTATCTTGTTTTGGAAATAGCATTACCTTACATCCCCTTTCAGCAACCTTTTCTTTCCTTGCACAAGTATATGAAGAATAGCACATATCAGTTGGGCCACACTCAGTCGTGGATGGATCCTCCTTCCATTCTACGCAGTACTCATCCTTTTCCACATCGCAGTTCGAGTATATTACATTAATCTGCCTGCTAACATTCTCAACCATATTTTCATCAAACAATGCTTCCGGCACAATGAATACTGGCCCTTCCACTTCACTTTCCTTCATAAATTCAGGTATCCACTCATCCATTACATACGTGCCCTCCGTATAAAAAACATATATAGGTATTACACCTTTTCTGAGCGAGCATTCTATTGCAGCAGCCTCTTTCGTATCCTCAAGACTCGTGCTGGTAGTAGTCACATCAAACATAGGTGCCCTATATTTACTGTACAAAACCCTAACAACATACTCCATTCCAGTATTACACCTAAGGTTTGCTTCCTCAAACTCTGTGTAAGATGCACCTTGGCCTATACCAAACTCCCTTACAAAATTATTCTTGTCATCATTTAAGTAATGATATAAGAACCCTCTCGAGCAATTGCTCTTGAAGAAGCAGGACCCATACTCCAAATCGTTCCACACAAGTATGTCTTTGAACCAGCTTCCAGTACTGTTAGTACACAGCATGCATGTGCACTCTTGGTTGTTTATGACCGTTTGTGTTGCATTGATTGTGTATTCCTTATACTTTTCTGGGCTTTGTATGCATCCTTGCATTACAATTCCAGCAACTATAATCAGAACCAATAACAGCTTATTGCTCTTATTCATTTTGCCCCTCCTCTCTTTCACCATGATACATGCTTTTATAATAATGAGATGCCACCTTATCCATAATCCTTTTGTTTATCTCAAAGTCAGCATCTTTTATAGACATTCCTAGTTCATACATTTTTGCAAGCACATTCCTTCCACTATAGTACAAAACAGGCATACTTATCATAAACGCTCCAATAACCCTGCTCCAGTTGTTCCATGATGTTGCAAATGTTGTAAAACCGCTTGCTTGTGCGTATGCGGAATATACCGAGGAGAACATAGAGGGTATCAATATCATTGCAGGCATTACATACAGCGGACTTATGATGGTTGATTCTGAGAGATCTGTTAGATATATCATCTCTGTTGCGACTTGTGTTGGTTTTTGTGTTCTTTTGTATATATCACCATACGCAGGATACATAAACGAAGGTATTGCAAGGTGCGGCTGTGAGTAATACGCATTAAACGCCCTGTTCGGGTAGAATGAAGATGCACCACCGAGTGCAGTTTCTATAAACTTAATCTCCCTCCCAGCTATGAACCCTGTGTTTGCGGCAACACCATATATTCCGACATCCATAAGATGCTCGGGTGTCTTTTTCATTGACCTTCCTTCCTTAAGCGTATATATAAAGTCCTTGAAATCCATTACCAGATCGTTTGGCTTGTAAAGCATGTAGTTGAGTATATCCCTGGGTCCTTTTGGAGTTGACCTGAAAGCATTCCCAAATACCTCAAGCGCCTCGCTTACCCTAGTTTCACCGAACGGGTTTGAGGTGAGCAGGTATGGTACATATGCACGTGGTGGCATATCACTTGCCGTTGCTCGTAGTATCTCTCCCATTCTTGCTATTTTGCTCTTCCACCTTCTGTACAAGAATGCCTCCATGAAAGAGACCATATTGATATTCCTCCTTTTCATGGGCTCATATACAGAAGGTATTTGTGAAATTTTGTGCAGTATTGGGTACCTCCTTTTGTAAATCTGCTGGGCTTTCATTATAGGATAAGATAGGAATATTGATGTCAGCCAGCCCTTGTTTGAGTATGCACCGTATGTTGCAAGCCTCTGCATTAAAGATGATGCAATAGGCCCGACGAACTGTACACCAGCAGTGCTCTGCCACTCAAGCCCAAACCCTTTCATACGCGAGTGCATCCCAGCATTTAATGTTGAGTACTGAGCATATGTATAATTGAGAAACTGGTCTGTTATGAATGAGATATTCCTCAATCTCTCATTAACACTTTTCTCAAGCTCGCTCATTTTCTGTCGTTTGCCTTTCACTTTATTTGAATACTCAAAAACCTCTCTAACAAGGCTATTGCGTGATCTGGTACCACTCAATGACATATTCGCATCTGCATTGTGTGCATCATTTTTCTTTAATTCGACAAGCTTCACAAAGAACTCTTTTGCATATTTTGCAGTTACCCGAGTCTTCCAGAACCTTGGCCCTTGAATACATTCAGCTATGAATATGTTTGCCTTCAACACGGCTTCATCCTCAAGCAGCTCATTGTACCTGCCGCTCAGGGTTGTTATACGCTTTCCATAATCATCCAGCAAAGTAATTGCATTTTTAATCCTTGCTTTTGCATCATCAGTTGCGGCTTTACTTTCAATATCCATTAGCTTGTGCATGATGGCGTTTAAACTAGTACTGCTCTTTGTTGGATCTTTTATCTGTTCTGCAGTGCTCAAAAGCCCAGTCTTATCATTTTTGTCAATCTCAAGCCCTTCTATAATCTTAGATACTTTAACACTAGTCTCTCTAAGCACATTCTTTATGAACTTGATATCTTTCCCAATCATATCTATTTTTTCCATATTTTCAGTTCTATTGTAATAACTCTTGACAATAAGATCATTCAGGCCCTCCTGCATCAAGTACTCCCCGGCGTACGGCTCACATAGCCCTATTGCCTTGTCTATATTATCTACAGAACTAAAATTCAATTCTTCGATACTTCGAATTACGTTTTCCTCTATGTAATTCGCTTCACTTACTTTGCCATCCTTCCTTGCCTTATCTTCTATCTTTTTCAATTCTTCAATAATACCCTTCTTTATACCATCCAGATTCAATACATTCATCAGCTTTTCCCTATCCTTTTCATTTAGTTTATTTACTCTTGGCAGCACAACCCTTGCTTTATACAACTCAATAAGCTTGTTGCACAGGCCAGGGTTCCTCATAACATCTTCCGCAAATGTTCCAGACCCTTTGTGGAATTCGCCAAGCTTCCTTATGAACTCTCCATGCCTTGTATATATAACATGCGTCGCAACTTCCTCACTCATAACCCCTATGTACGCACCGAGCAATTCATTCCCTTGTATTTCTATCCAGTTTGCAACCTTTCTTACCCTGTCCTGCCATTTTCCTGTCACAGGCCTTAGGAGGCTCACTTCTTCCTCGATTTCCTCTCCACTCCTAAGCTCATGCTTCACCTTTCTTTTCACGATACCGTAGTTGACTAGTGTGTCAGCAGGCCCCATTGTCTCATAAGGTGGCATTTCTTCAGGCACTGCTTTGTACACACTTTTTGATTCATAAATCCAGACAAACTGGTTTGCAGCATCATATGGAAGATCCAGCCCGGGATGCAGTATTGCATAGCTCGAAAGTTCATCATAAAACCCTAAGTAATTTGGCGCAATTTTTTCAGCGTCTTCCTTCCCAACATTTCTCTTTACAAGCTCATCTCGCACTATCTTTAACAAATCTCTCTTTTTGTGTGGGAATTCTTTATTGAACATCTTAACAAGCTTTACTACATCCTTCTTGGTTGGATCCACATGACCTTTTATGAGTAAGTGCTCTTTCCCACCAATCGTTTTCTTAACAAAGTATTCTCTGTATGTCTCACCTTCTTCGCTTACCTTCTTATAAAACTCAACAAGCGAATTGTATAACACTTCTCTGACCCGTGCATCCATCTCAAGAAGGATATCTTCACTTTTCTTAGTATCAACATCCTTTACAATTCCACCAAGCCTTTCATTTATAACTATTATTGCATTACGCTTTTTTTGTCCATTAAAATCATCTGCGCGCTTAATTAGCAATCTGTACGCATTGATTTCGCTCTCTGTCTTATTTGCAAGATAGATGATGTCTTTTTCAAAACCGTTAAGCTTGGTTATTCCAGTTGCCCTATCAAATGCACGTTCGTGTGCCCATTCCTTAATTGCATCGATCAATATCTCCTCGTTTTCCATTTCTTTTGAAATCATAACCTTATCCTCATTGCTTATTGTTGTCCCAGCAATTTTATTCATCTCTTCGATTATATCTTGCTTAGAAACATTTTCTCCCAGTCTACCTTCTTCCCTCCCAATCTGTACTAACGCACTCGCTGTTATTTCCTTAATCTTATCTGTTCTTTTCTCCCTCTCTTTCAGTGTTTCGATCTCTATTGAATCAATGTAAGACATCTCCCTTGCAAAATACCTACTCAACTTTTCAAGCTTTTCTTGACTCATTTTCCCAGTAAGCATCCCCTTATTTTCTAACACACTTATCAGGTGTTTAAATTCTCTCTGTCTTATCATGAACCAAACCATATCTTTCTTTATATCTTCAATCCTACCCCTGGAGCGCACCCCTCCTTTGACAAAAGCAGCATGTGTTTCCATAATCTTCTTGTAATCCTCGATATTATTCTTCGATTTGAGCAGCTTCAATCCAGCCTCTAATCCATTATTTTTGCATTCCTTAAGCACTTCCTCATCAACAAAATCGCTGAGCTCAATATATCTTCTTAATTGATCATCCTGATCGACAATGAGCAATCCATACTTTACAGGATCTCCTACAATCTCTCTTGCCTTAGCTACGAGTTTATCTACAGCTTTGATCTGATCATAAATCTCTTCTCTCGTTCCAACAAAATCATCCAGTTCCTTTAAATTTTTTATTACTTTACTTATAATTTTTTCTGCATCTTTATTAATTTCATCATTTATATGTATCTTGTTCTCCTTCACATATCCTTTTATTGTGAGGTATCTCTTGAATGGATCCCTCTCATAAACAATTTCTCCATATAACTTATCAAATTCTTTTTCGCTAACATTGCGTTTTATCTCATTGAGCAACAGGTGGTTTGCAGCATTTGCAATCTCTTTTGCGAGATTAGTAGCATACATTACTGGTTCAGATGCATCCTTTACAGGGTCTGGCAATACATGCCCTCTTTCCTTTTCCGACTCCTTCTTTTTAATCAATTCTGCATGCCGTTTTTCAATCTCTTTTCTATCCTCTTCACTAATCTCCCTTTCATTTAATTTACTCTCAAGCGTTCGCAGCTCCCTTTCTAATGTCCTTATCTTACTTCCCCTTTCAATGGCAGATTTTATCCTGTAATATGGCATTCTCCCAACAAATCCTATCATGTTATCTATAACACGGACACTATACCCTACAAC
>JBMFNT010000008.1:0-27759 GCA_049970015.1 Candidatus Micrarchaeia archaeon | reverse complement strand
TAGGATTGAAACTTATTATAGCCACCCAGCCCGCCCCACGTCGACAACGTTAGAACAAGACTAATGTAGGATTGAAATTCAGTTTATTCATGCTTACATAGCCTATATAAAACCTATAGATAATGATTTAAATTTGCAATGATCAAAACATAAAATGTGGTGGTATGATGTTTGATCTCATTGGCCTTAGTGCAGGAACTGTTGCTGTATGTATAGGTGTTCTGATTCTGCTTGTTTTGGTATATGTGGTAATAGTCTACAACAGGCTTGTGACATTGCGCAACAGGGTGAAGAATGCCTGGGCACAGATAGATGTGCAACTTAAGAGGAGGTATGATTTAATACCCAACCTTGTTGAGACTGTTAAGGGATATATGAAACATGAAAAAGAAACACTTACTGAGATAACAAGGCTCCGGGCACAGCTCGTAAGCGGTGATGTAAGGGAGAGGGCAAAGGCGGATAATATGCTCACTGCAACGCTAAAATCACTGTTTGCGGTTGCCGAGAACTATCCACAGCTTCGTGCAAGCGAGAATTTCCAGAAACTGCAGGATGAGCTTACAGGGACTGAAAACAAAATCTCGTACATAAGAACTGCCTATAATGATGCAGTTTATGAGTTTAACACTGCATGTGATGTTTTTCCAAGCAACATAATTGCTGGAATTTTTGGGTTTAAGCATGAGCAGTTGTTTGAGGCAGCACCCTCAGAAAAAGAACCGGTCAAAGTAAAATTTTAGTGGAATGGTGATTATCGAAAATGGAGAAAGTAAACATTTTTGATGCAATAGATACAAACAAGAGAAACTCTTTTCTTCTTCTGTTAGGGATTGTTATTATTTTCCTTGGATTGGTTTGGATAGTTTCTGAGGTTTTTGATTATGGGCTTTTTGGCTATTTTATCGGTTTTATCATTCTCATGGTTTATGTTCTTGGAGCTTATTATGCTGGTGATAGAGTAATACTTGCTCTCGCTGGAGCAAAGGAATTAAGGCACGAAGATGATCCATATATATACAATGTTGTTGAAGGACTTGCCATGGCTGCGGGCATACCTCAACCTAAAGTCTACATAATTGAAGACCCATTCCCAAATGCATTCGCAACCGGAAGGGATCCACAGCATTCTGCAATTGCACTCACAACAGGTCTTGTAAAAACCATGAACCGTGATGAACTCGCTGGAGTAATAGCACATGAAATATCACACATCGCAAATTACGATATAAGGTTTATGATGCTCGCAGTTGTGCTTGTGGGTGCAATAGGTATAATCTCTGAGATTTTCCTGAGAACGTTCTTGTGGGGCGGAATAAGTGGTGAACGAAAAGAAAGGAATAATCTTCTCGTGCTTCTAGGGATTCTGTTTATGATATTGGCACCGATTGCAGCATTTTTTGTAAAGATGGCAATATCACGCCAGCGCGAGTATCTTGCAGATGCAAACGCGGCAAAACTGACAAGATACCCGGAGGGGTTGGCCAGCGCTCTTGAAAAGATAAAGGATTATCCTTACAAGATGAAGAATGCCAGCAAAACCATTGCTTCACTATACATTGCAGACCCCCTCAAATCTATAGGAGACCTATTCTCCAGCCATCCTAACATAGATGACAGAATAAAAAGGTTACGTGGAATGTAATTTTAACTTTGAGCTTTTTAAATTAAGCACTCGTAAGAATATCATGTACAATAAACTTGTTTTGTTTGGGGTTCTTGCAGTATTCATACTGCTTTTTGGTTGTATACAACAGCCAAAAGTAGATGGGCAGCCGGGAGAGAAATCCACAGAAGAAGTACAGGAAGGTAGTGTAAAGGAAGGTAAAACACAAGTTGGTGAGGAACAGGGAAAAACTGGTGATGGGGTTACAGGCATGGTTGCAGGGCCGGTTAAGTGTACCATAGAAACAATTGATCCTCCCACAAAAATTGTGTATTACTACAATGGGATAGATAGAATTAGGGTTGAATCTGAAGCAGAGGGTACAAAGGTGACGAACATCGTTAAAGGCAAGGAGGTTTACACTAAAGTTGATGAGTATATGGCACAGGCATTCCCAGAGTGTAGCTGGATGAAATATATCGCAAAACCTGGTAGTGCTAGCACTAGCGATTTAACCGTAGAAAACTTTGAGGATACAATGTATCAATACTCAAACATGCCAAACTATAAAATAAGCTGTGCCCCATGGACTGTTGATGCATCTGTGTTTGAAACTCCAGGAAAGATTTGTGAGTTCCCGGGCTGAAAGGCAAGCACATGTTTATTTTTTATTTATTCGCTTTTTAAGTCATCTTTATGGCTAATGTAAAAGAGGTTCTTGAGAAGGTTGCGCTACTGAGAAAGGAGAGAAAGTTTGATGATGCACTGGCCCTGATAAATGAGGGTGGTATAAGTAGCGGTGAAATAGAGATTGTGCGCGCAGAATTGTATGCTGATAAGGGGGAGTTTGAGAAAGCTGTAAGCGTGCTTGATAATGCACTCCTTAAGTATGGGCCGAGCAAGCCGCTGTACATGAAAAGAAGTGTTTTCAGGTTCAAGGTAGATGATAAGAAAGGTGCACTTGAGGATATAATGAAAGCGCAGGAGATTGATCCAAAAGACATAAATGTTATAAAGGGATTGATAGATGTAAATGCATCGCTCGGCAATTATGAGAAAGCACTAAATATACTTGAATCTGCTGATTTTAATGGTGTAGACACTGGAATGCTTGAACGCAAGAAAAACCTACTCCGCTTGATCCAATTAAAGAAAGATGGTGATAAGTATAATTTCATGCTTGACTGTGTGCGTGCAAGCATTAAAGATGAACACTTACTTATTGCAAAAGAATTGTTTGAGGCCATTGATGAGAAGAGGGATGCCGAGTATTACGAGACGGGGTGTGTGCTGTACCGAAAACTTGGGTTGCCACATAAAGCGATCGAGCTTGCTGGTGAGGCAAAAGAAACAGGCAAAATAAATGAAAAAATGCTAAAGGTGTTGGCATTCGCATACATGGACCTACACAAGTTCAAGGAAGCTATCAAGATATTTGAGGAATTGCTCAATGAAAGGAGTGATGACCCAAACATATATGCAGACCTTGCCGTAGGGTATATGAATATTGGGGATTTAGAGAAAGCATTGAAGAATATTGATATGGCAATAAAAATCGATCCGTACAAGGATGCATACTATATAAGAAAAGGGGATATAGTTGCGCGCATTGATGGACTAGAAATTGCGCTGAAGATGTACGAGAAGGCGCTCCTGCTCAACCCGATGAATGAGGAGGCAATCGAAAGAAAAGAAACTGTGCTTTCTATACTGTATGGAAAGGCCAAGGAAAAGAATGTTGGGTTGTTCAGGTAAGTGATGATGGAAAATAACAAATGGGTACGTATGCTAAGGCCAAGGAAAAGAATGTTGGGTTGTTCAGGTAAGTGATGGTGGAAAATGTTTTGTTAAGGAGATTAGTATGCTCATAGGTATTGTTGGAAAACCTTCAACTGGAAAGAGCACTTTTTTCATGGCTGCCACAAGTGTTGCGGTGCCACGCTCGCCACGGCCTTTTACTACAATAAAACCAAATCATGCTGTTGGGTATGTTGAGGTTGAGTGTGTTGACAAAGAGTTTGGAGTAAAGTGTAACCCGAGACATGGTTACTGCATAAATTCTAGAAGGTTTGTACCTGTTGAGCTTCTTGATGTTGCCGGGCTAGTGCCCGGCGCTCACGAGGGTAAAGGGCTGGGCAACAGGTTTCTTGATGACTTGAGACAGGCGGATGCATTAATACACATTGTTGATGCAAGCGGAAGCACTAATGAGATGGGAGAAAGTGTAGGTGTAGGAAACTATGACCCACTGAATGACATTAGGTTTCTTGAGGATGAGGTTGATTACTGGATATGTGGGATTGTTGACAAGAGCTGGGATAAGATGTGCAGATTGCAGGCAAGCGCAAACAGGAAAAGTAGTGAACTGTTATGCGAACAGCTAAGCGGGCTTGGTGTCAGGCTGTGGCACATAGAAAATGTGCTCAAGAAAATTGGCATTGCTGAAGAAAAGCTATCTGAATGGAACAAGGAAGATGTGTTCGGGTTTTGCAGGGAGATAAGAAAAACTAGCAAGCCCATACTCATAGCTGCAAACAAGTGTGATGTTAGGATTGCAGAGAAGAATATTGAACGGATGCGAAAGGAATTTCCGGATTATGTAATTGTACCCGTGTCTGCGGAAAGTGAGCTTGCATTGAAAGAGGCTGCAAAAAAGGGATACATTGAGTATATCCCTGGAGATTCTGAGTTTAGGGTAATAAATGAGCTTGATGATAAACAGAGAGCTGCCCTGGAATTCATCAGGCATAATGTTATTGAGAAGTATGGAAGTACGGGTGTTCAGAAATGCCTGAACCATGCTGTTTTTGAGCTCCTCAAGTATGTTGCGGTGTTTCCTGGTGGAGTTAACAGGCTTGCTGACAGTGAAGGTAATATATTACCAGATGTATTTTTAATGCCTCCAGGAAGCACTGCACTTGATTTTGCTGCAAGAATACACAAGGATATGGCAAAGAATTTCATACGTGCAATCGATGTCAGAACCAAAAGAGCTGTGGGTGCTGATTACATCCTAAAAAACAGGGATGTTATAGAGATAGTATTCGGGAAGAAGTAAGAAAAGATTACTGGGATTTAACCTCAAGAAATAGCCTACCCATCTGTCTCTGGATTTTTGTAGAATGTTTTTCAAGCCGTGTCTTTGCTACCGGCCTAAACCTGTCATCAAGCACATAAAGGTCTATAGGAAAATGCACATCAAGCATCCAGAAAGAGGCCTGCACAGGTTTGTCATAAACGAAAAGGATCCCCTCATCATCCGGGATATCTTTAGGGTCGCGGAACATATAACCAATTGCACGTGAGAAGAAATTGTCTGCGATGTACACACTTAGCAATCTTCCATTTACAGTTATACTCTTTCTTTGGCCATTGCATGGTGAAAAGAAATAAACGATAGGTAAGAATAACAGAAACAATGGCGTGACTAAATAGGATCTGCCTTTTATGCATACCATAGGAACCCACATAATCTTTTCAGAGGTTGCTATATGAAAGAAAATCTTCTGCTAAGCTCACGTGGCAGTGAAAGTTCCTCAAATGGGTACTGCACAATCTTCTCGCGAATCTCGGTTATGAGCTCTTCCGGATGCATCTTGTACTGCCCAGTGTCACCGCGCTTTCTTACAGTTAGCATCCCTTTTGCTGCCTCTTCCCTGCCCACAACTACAATATAAGGTACCCATTCTTTCTCGGCCTCACGCACGCGCTTTGCCAGGCTTTCATTCCTGTCATCCAAGTCTGCACGCACCTTTCCACGCATGCTGTGCACCAGTGCACGTGCATAATCCAATTGTTCCATAGAAACAGGAATCACACGTACCTGTGTGGGTGCAAGCCATAACGGATACTGCGGCACTCCCCCCTTTGAGCGGACCATTCCCTGCTTTTCGAGTATGGCGTATATATCACGTTCAACAGCCCCGGAGATGCTTGCATGTAGTATGTACGGCATCTTTTTACTTCCATCGGGCGCAACATAGCTTATGCCAAACCTTTCAGCATTCTCAACATCAATCTGCACAGTCGAGAGTGCACTGCATTTTCCCAGGCTGTCAACAAAATTGAACTCAAACTTTGTCATAAAATATGCGTACCTCTTATCAAACATTTCTATGAGCATTGGCTTGCCAACTTTCTTAGCAAATTCCTTATACCACTCTTTGTTTTGGTCATACCACTCGCGCAGTATCCTAAAAGCCACTACATAATCAACCTCAAGTGATGACATGAAAGATTGGCAAAGCTCAAACTGCCTTGCAAACTCCTCTTTTGCAGAGTCAAGGTCTGCAGTAAGTGTATGCATATCTGGCATTGTGAATGCACGCAGCCTGCGCAGGCCAGCAACCTCACCGCTTTGCTCCCTCCTGAAACTGTACCTTGTAAGTTCATACATCTTGAGCGGGAGGTTCCGGTAGGAGAGCTGTGATGAGCTTGCTATGAGGAACTGGCCAAAGCACGCGGCAAACCTAAGAAAAAGCTTTTTCTTGTCTGAGAGGACGATATACTGGCGTGCAGGAAACCTATTAAGATACTTTTCAAGCGCAGGGTGCTGAAAATCATACATGAGTGGTGTCTCAACCTCCACTGCACCTGCATTTATACATACATCGCTTATATACCTCTCAATCAGCTTTTTGATGAGCCTACCTTTCGGAAGCCATTTAAGGTTGCCAATATCACTACCAGGCTCGGGCTGTGCAATCTCATGCTCATGTATGAGCCGGATGTGCTCGGGCTCTGCCTCATACGCACGGCTCTTCTTGATCTCATAGTTTGCGAACGTTTCAAGATCTCTGTACCTTGAGAAATCAAACTCACGTACCGGGGTAAGCCTGCCATCAGGTGTCATTATGTAAAACTCACTCTTCGTCTCACTCTCCTGTTTCAGTGATGCTGAGACTATCTCTTCTGCACCTTCACCTGAGATGCGTTTTGAGAGCTCACTGAGAGGATGTCCTTTCACGCGAAGCTCAAAAGATTTATACCACCCGAACGGTGCCCTGCGCGTGCTGAACCCGTCCCTGCGTACCCTGTCTTCAACCTCTTTCGTAAGCGAATATGCCTTGGATGGCTCGGCAGGCTTATCTGTCAGGTGTACATATGGATATACAACTATTGTTTTGGCACCTACTTTCTTGGCATGGTCTTCTATCAGCTCCGCCATCTGGCCACCAGTATTTTTTGTATCAGTTTCTTCAATTGCAAGGAATGCAACTAATGCATCCTCTGCATTTATTTGTGCAAGCTCGTCACTTAGTTTTTCTGCATTGGCAATAGCCTTTTCAACTGGTTTTATGCGTACGTAATCAACATGCAGCGCAAGTGTTATCATAGCCACAATTACCCCTATAACATTAATAAAAATATCCCGTTATATTAATCAGCTACTATCTATGGTTGATTGCATGTCTTCACATGAGACTGACCCAAAAGAGTACTATTATAGAGGAAATGAATACTATGAAAAAGGTAATTATGATAAAGCTATAGAAAATTACAACACTGCAATAATCCTAAACCCAAACTTTCCAGAGGCATATTTCAACAGGGGCCTCTGCTACTATAATAAGAAAGATTATGACAGGTCGATAAAGGATTACACAAAGGCCGCAGAGCTTGACCCTGACAATCCCGTAATATATAACAACCGTGGAGATACATATTACAGAAAACAGGAGTATGACAAGGCCATCATCGATTATGACAAGGCAGTTATGCTCAACCCAAACTACTTGAAAGCATACTACAACAGGGGACTTGCATATGCTGTGCTTGAGGATTATGATAAGGCTATTGAGGATTTCACCAAGGTCATAGAGCTTGACCCTGACTTTGCAGAGGCATATTATGTAAGGGGGCTTGCGTACGAGTACTTGGAGAACTATGATAAGGCAATAGAGAACTATGAGAAAGCGCTCGACCTAAACCCTGACCTTGAAGAGGCTGCAAGCCATCTTGAATCTGTAAAGAACAAGAAGGAAGGTGGTGGAGAAGGTGAGAGCAAAGTGGATACTGTCAAGCTTGTGCAGAGGCCGAGCGTAAACTTCAATAGTGTTGCAGGCATGAAGAATGTAAAGGAAATGTTCTTGGATTACATAATACGGCCATTACAGAACCCTGAACTTGCGCGCAAGTATGGGAAGCTCGGTGGAGGAGGTATACTGCTGTATGGGCCGCCCGGGTGTGGTAAGACATTCATTGTTAAGGCTGCTGCTGGCGAAAGCGGGGTGGCATTCATAAACGCAAAGCTGAGTGATTTGCTGGATATGTATGTAGGTAATACAGAAAAGAATATACATAAGGTGTTTGAGGCCGCAAGAAAGAATTCGCCATCAATCCTGTTTATAGATGAGCTTGAGGCATTGGGAGGCAGGAGGGAGAAGATGGACCAGAGTGCCACAAGGTCTGCCATCAACCAGCTCCTGTATGAGATGGATGGTGTTGAAGCGCATAATGAAAATGTGCTCGTGCTTGGTGCAACGAATGCCCCGTGGGCGGTAGATACTGCATTAAGGAGGTCGGGGAGGTTCAGTAAGATGATATACATACCTGAGCCAGATGAAAAATCGCGTGCCGAGCTTTTCAGGATATATCTTTCAAAGAGGCCTCTCGGAAAAGGGATTGCATATGGAAGGCTGGCACGTGCAACCGCTGGATATTCCTCAGCTGATATAAAGCAGATATGTGATGATGCTGCTGCAATACCTTGGAAAGAAGCGTTTATGACAGGAAAGGAAAGGCCCGTGCTCATGAAGGACATTTTAACGGTCATACGTAAGAGTAAGTCTACACTGCCACCGTGGTATGCTGCGGCAAACAAGGAGATTGGAAAACAAAAAGAGGTTGAAATCATAGATGGGAAGAAGCATGTACGCGAGAAAGAGAGTAAGCTTGGGCCGGAGGAGCAACAGCAGTTCAAGGATTTGCTTGATGTGATAAAGAGAAGAAATGAGTGGTGGAACAAGGCGTTCAACTTTATATGGCGCAACTTTGCACTCTGGATAATCTGATTGGCTGATTTGGCAGGGACATAAGGTGTTAAACATGGCAAATGTGCATTATAAGGCCGTTGATGGAAGTGTGGAGAATGATTATGTTGAGCTTGTTGAAAGAAAAGGGTTGGGACACCCAGATTCTGTTATAGATGGTATAATGGAAGAGATAAGCAAGAACCTGTGCAAAAAATACTTGGAGGAGTTTGGAGTAATAATGCATCACAATGTTGATAAGGGGCTTGTGGTGGGTGGTGAGGCAAAGGTTGAATTTGGCGGTGGGGTGGTTGAGCGCCCGATTGAGATTTACATGGCTGGGAGGGCTGTTTATGAGGTTGAAAAACAAGTCATTAATGTGGAAGGCATTGCAATGGATACTGCACGTAATTACCTTCAGAAGAATTTTAGGAACCTGAATGTTGATGAAGAGGTTGTTTTACTACCACGGATACGGTGCGGCTCTGTTGACCTGGTTGACTTGTTTAAAAGGAAGGGAGAGATACCACTAGCGAATGATACTAGTTTTGGTACGGGGTTTGCGCCATACAGCACGCTTGAGAGCATTGTGCTTGAGACTGAACAGTACCTGAACTCTGAACAATATAAAAGAAATAGGTCGTATGTAGGAGAGGATATAAAAGTGATGGGGTTGCGTGAAGGAAATAAGATTAAGATAACTGTTGCCATGGCACTCGTATCAAAACATGTGAATGACTTGAAAGATTATGCTGAAAAGAAAGGTATTGTGCAGGATGATATTGCAAAGTTCATATCAAAAATGTATGATGGTGAGGTTGAGATTTTCATAAACACAGCAGATGATTATAAGACAGGTTCGGTATACATAACAAAGACAGGACTGAGCATGGAGAATGGGGATGATGGTGAGGTTGGTAGGGGGAACAGGGCCAGCGGGCTTATAACACCCTACAGAAAGACATCGATCGAGGCGGTTGCGGGTAAGAACCCAGTCAACCATGTGGGCAAGATATATAATGTGCTCTCATGCGAGATATGCAAGGACATCGTTGCGCAGTTTGATTCGATTGATTCTGCATCATTTACAATACTCTCACAGATCGGCCGGCCCATAAACGAGCCGAAGAGTGCCGAGCTTGAGGTTGTGATGAGCAAAGGATATTCACTTGATGATGTTAGGCCTAAACTGCAGTATCTGGTTGAGGGATGGCTTGAAAATATAACCGAAATTACTGAGAGGATACTATATGGAAAGGCAAGAATATTCTGAGTATACAAGAGTGTGTGTGAAAGATGCGCTTGGGCTTGATGATAAGAAGGTTGAGTTGCACTGTAGGGTTGTGGGAGTGCGTCCAAGCGGTGAGTTTTGGATTGTTCTGCTCAAAGATGCTAGCGGTATGATAACCGCGGTCAGTAGAGAACATGTTGAGGAGGGAAGGTTTGTTTTTGTCAGAGGGAGGGTTTACAGAAGAAGGGATTCTGCACAGATAGGTGTTGATAGTTTTGAGTATACTGATGAGAAAGTGGTAGAGAAAAATGCTGTGGTGAAGAAGGTTGATTTCTTATATACGGAAATGGAGATAATGCGTGAAGATGTTGAAAGAATGGCTGGGCATCTTATAAAGGTAGGGAATAGTGGGAAAAAAATAGTTGTAAAGTATGACTGCGATGCTGATGGGCTCAGCAGTGCACTCATAATCTACAGAATGTTCAAGTGCCTGGGTGTGGAAGGGTGCACATTTGCGCCTGCAGATTCACCAGTCTATCGTGTTGAGGATGGATTGAGGGATTCAATGCATTACGGTCATGATACACATTATATATTCCTGGATTTTGGGAATAATAATGAAAGCAGAGAGGGATTGGAGATACTTAGGATGAATTCTGAGTCTATTGCAATAATAGACCACCATCTTAGCGAAAGGAAGAGGGGTAGTGAACTTGTGGTAACGCCTGTATGGCACGGATTGGGGTATGAATATACAACCGGGCTCTTATGTTATGAGATTGCGAGAAGGGTGTGTGATTGCGATTACGGAAACATGTGGAAGGCATCATTGTACTGTGATAAAAGCACGCTTGAGTATGAACACAGTACTGAAATTGAAGAGATTGGGCTTGTGCTGGATTATATTGCAACAACTGCCAGAAAAGAAAGGCATAGCATAAGTTTTACGAACGAACTTATGGATAATAAGGAAATGTTACATGAGATATACATAAGCGCAAGCAATAGGATTGAGGACGCGCTCAATGCTGCAGTAAAAATTGCAAAAACGAAAGAGCTTGGGAATGGCATAACTGTGGTGCTCGTAAACGTTGACAAGGTTGCTGAGAAGGGAAGTTTCCCAAACAAGGGTAAGGTGACTGGAAAAGTACATGATACTTTTGTAGGGATTAAAGCTGGGCCAGTAGTAACGATTGGGTATGGTACAGATTCAGCAATGCTTCGTGCAAACAGAATGACGCTCGAGAAAGGGTTCAATGCTAATAGCATAATACAAGAAATAAAGGGTATGTATGAGGGATATATAATATCTGGTGGCGGGCACCCGGGCGCTGCTGCAATCAGATTCAGAAAAGGGTTCAAGAAAGCAGTGTTAAATGCTTTGCTTGAGAAAATCGGTTCGGTGTAATTTTATGAAAATAACATTCCTTGGCGGTGCGGGAGAGGTTGGAAGGGCTGGCATGCTGATCGAGCTTGAAAACCACAGGTTCATACTTGATTACGGGATAAAGGTGTATGAGGGGGGGCCGGTCGAACTGCCTTTAGTACCTCACAAAAAGATCGATGAGGTCGTGATATCGCACGCACACCTTGATCATTCAGGGTTCCTGCCAATGATATATGAGTACAATAATGTGCCGTGGCATGCTACATCACCAACAGGTCCACTCGCGGAAATGCTCATAGCAGATGCAATGAAAGTGCAGGAACTCAACGGGTTTGAAAACCCGTACAGTGAGGATAGTTTTAATAGGGCAATGGATCATTTCAACGGGCATGAATATGGGGAGAACATAAGGATGAGAAGCGGTCCAGAGCTCACATTTTATGATGCTGGGCACATACTAGGTGCTGCAATATGTGAGTTTAAGATTGGAAAGAAAAAGGTTGTTTACAGTGGGGATTTTAACCTTACTGATACACGGATGCACAAAGGGGCATCATACAAGGAAGATGTGGACATACTCATCACTGAGAGCACATACTCTGAAAAGGAGCATCATGACAGGAAAGGTGAAGAAGAAAAACTCATAAAAAATGTTGAAAGGGCACTTGAGAGGGGAGGGTGTGCGCTTGTGCCTGCATTTGCAGTTGGAAGGTCACAGGAGGTTATTGTAATACTGTATGAGCATTTTCATGATGTGGATATATACCTTGATGGGATGGCTGTAAAGGCATCGGACATATACCTCAGGTACCCTGAATACATAAAAAACCCTAAACTGCTACATGATGCATTGCATGATGCAATCATTGTAAAAAGACCTAAGCAGAGGAAGAAAGCAGTACGTGGGGGAAACATAATCATATCACCAGCTGGTATGTTAAGCGGTGGGAATGCTTTATGGTACCTTAATAACCTGCCACCACATTCTTCAGTAACCTTAACAGGATACTGCGAGGAAGGGACGAATGGATGGATGCTCATAAACAAAGGGTATATACTGAAAGATGGTAAGGAAAAACGGTTCGACTATTATGTTGAACAGGTTGACCTGAGTGCACACGCGGGCAGGAAAGATCTGTGGGAGTTCATAAAACGTACTAACCCTGAGTTCATAATAGCAATACATGGGGATCATTGTTATACGTTTGCAGATGAGTTAAATGATGCTGGGTTCACTGCAATAGCTCCAAGAAATGGCGAGACAATCCCTATTAAGTTGTGAATCCAAATATTGTTTTGTAGCTTACATCTATCCCAGAAAATGGCTGATTGTCGGGTGGGATTGGAAAGAAGACTGGAATGAATTTGACCTTAAGAAATCATTCAAACAAGATCTGTTGCAAAAAGGATATGGCACTCTCCAAATGTGCGGATTACTCCTTAAATGTATATGTGAGGTTGTTTTATACTGCTCCTGTATGTGGCCTCCCTAAATTTACAACTCTCTAAATGCATATGTGCGGTTGTTTTATACTGCTCCTGTATGTGGCCTCCCTAAATTTACAACTCTCTAAATACACATGTGAGGTTGTTTTATACTGCTCCTGTATGTGGCCTCCCTAAATTTACAACTCTCTAAATGCATATGTGCGGATTACCTCATTCTGCGAGTGGGATAGCTTCCTAAGTATCTTACGCACGATCTCCTTCCTTTCCGCTGTCTCCTCACTTATATCCCTAAGAATCTTTATTGTGGCATCTGGGTTTTTTGACATGAAGGTGCATATGTCTGCATACTCACTTGACAGGAATACTTGCATATCACCCCTTCCTATGAGGGCCTCCACACGCCTGCGCACCTGCCCAGCAAACTCATCCTTCCTTGTCCTGAATACCTCAACATCACCGTAAAATATTTTATCGCGTATGCTGCCATCCTGTAGACTAGCGTACACTGAAACCTTATTTTTTCTCCTGCCACCAAGAACCTCCCCTACCAAGGGAAGCCTTGAAAATATCCCACCACTACTCACTTACACCACCAACACACGCTATTTTAAAGCAGGTCAAGTATTTAAATATTACTAAGATATTATCTTTAGTGGTGGTTGTATGTTTCCGAAGAGAAAGAAGTTTGGGTTCTTTGATTGGGATGATGATTTTGATAAGATATTTGAAAGCATGGAAGATATGATGAGGGACCTTATGGAGAAGGCCGAGCGTGGTGAAATAAAACAGTATGGGCCGTTTGTATATGGATTCTCTGCAAGGATTACACCTGAAGGTAAGGTTATAGTGGATGAATTTGGAAACACTGCAAAGGGAAAGGAAGGCGAGATTGGTGGAGAGCGCGAGCCCATGACCGATATCATAAGTGAGAAGGATGAGATTATTGTTATTGCGGAACTGCCTGGTGTAAACAAGGAGGACATAAAACTGACAATTGATGAGAAGACAATGGGCATAAATGTCGATACTGCCGAAAGAAAGTACAGCAAAGTGCTGAGGTTGCCCGCAGTGGTTAACCCTAAAAGTGCAAAAGCACATTACAAGAATGGGGTGCTTGAAGTAAGGATTAAGAAGATTAAGAAAGAAGAGCCGAAAGGGTATGAGGTCAAGGTTGACTGATGAACAGGCTATTGTTAAAAAGTATTTAAATTTTATTTACTAAATTTGATTGAGGTGAAATGTTTATGGAAATGCGAAGAATGGGAATACTGCTGGCAATTGCGGTGATGATTGTAGGGAATGTTGTGTTTGCATCATCTTCAAACTTAAAGGCACAGTTGAACAATATTTGTAAAGATTTAGTTACAATACTCCCTGTCGTTGCGCTTGTTATGATCGTACTGGCAGGCCTTGTTTATGCTGCTGGGCAGGTTATGGGTGCTGAGATGAGGTCAAGGGCTTCTGTGTGGGCCACCTCCCTACTGGTCGGTGCCATAATCGGTTTGATACTTGCGGCAAGTGCAAAAGGTATTGTAAAGGCGTTTGCAGGTGCTGCTCTATTTGGTACTGAGGCGACTGATAATAGCACCCTAGCTGCTGATATAACTTGTTAATAAACACTTATTTTATTTTTTGATTAAATAATGCTCATGAAAATGAAAGGAGTGTTGCTACTCATTGTAGCAAGTGTTTTGCTTTTTATGTTGCCTGTTTGGGGATGGAGTAATTATACGACTGTGTACATTGCAAAGGCCGTACTGCTCGAGTCATACCCGAGGTGTGCAGAGTATATAGAGAGGGGTGCACTAACACCCATAAAAAATGAGGCTGTTGACCCTATCCTTGGTGAGCCAATCAACATGCACTGTGATACGCTTACATGTCCCGCATTCGACCCAAACTACTGTCAGACCGGGCTAAAAAGCTGTGCAAGTGAGGTTAAGTCTGGAGAGGTAAAGAGCGAGGCACGGCCACTGTGCGACTGCGAACAGGCAGAAAAGCTTGCAGAGGCAATCACATACTTTATTGCAAAGTATAGCCCTATGAACCTCATGATACGTGAAAGTAAGGAGTGCAGGGAAGGGTTTGAGAATGCAGTTGAGGAGGCAATAAAGAGCGGAAACACGAGCTGGAGCATAGCATACAAGTGTGATATGCCTGACAGGGAGTTTACATTTACATCAAAAAAGGTCAATGAGATTATTGATGGTGCAAAATCGTTTGCGTTTGCTGAGGCATTTGCTGGCACACAGAAATGGTACTGCTATACTTTAGGAGGCGAGATTGTAAACGGCAGCCTGGTAATAGATAATGAAACGGAAGGATTGAAAGAAGATGGTGCGCTGTGCAGCTCTGGGCTTGAGTGCATGAGCGGACACTGTGATAATAATGTATGTTGTGCTGACGGGAAGGTATGCTGTCCCGTGCCCGGGGTTAAAGGATACCCGTGTAACTTGGGAGAAGTATGCAATGATAAGTATACCTGTGAAAAGATCCAGTTGGGTATGGGTGAGAAGTGCAGTTATAATGAGGACTGTAGTTCAGGAAACTGTAGGCCGGGGACACGGAGCGTTATAAACAAGTACTGTTGTGCTAATGGGAACGAGTACTGCTGCGCATCTGATGATGATTGCCTGGAAGGGGAGGTATGCAACCAGAGTACGTGTATGCCCATACCCGTGGAAGGCCAGAACCAAACGAATGGCGGGCTTACACAAGAAGAGATTGAAGAGATTAAGAGAGAAACGTGCATACCTATTGTTATACTGCTTGGTGCAGCACTAGGTCTGTGGGTCATTGCAAAAAAGAAATAAATGGATTGAAAGAAGGAATATTTAGATGGAAATAAGGATTGTTTATTCAATGAGAGACCCGGCCGCACTCAATATAGCGGAATGTCTTGAAGGAATAGGGTTTAGTAGGTATAAGACTGAGGGATTTGAAGGTGAAGGAATTAGGTTTTCTCCTGAAAATAAGGGTTATGCATACATTATGCTGAGCAGACACAAAAGCGAAAAAGGGGTGCGTGCCATAACCTGTCATCACACAGGCAACTGGACGGGCGAGGCGTTATACGGAGGCATGCCACGGGACGTGTGCATCTCAGTGCCCGGGATTGAGAGGGGTATTGCGGAAGAGGTTATGAAAAGGGTTGCAAGTGTCAATGGTTATGAGTTTACACTTGAGGTCACACATCATGGGCCTACAGGAGATTTCCCATTATTGTTTGTTGAGATAGGGAGCTGTGAGCAGGACTGGAGAAACAAGGATGCGGGCATGGCCATTGCAGAGGCACTGAACGAGTTTGAAGTAAGTGGGGAAGGTGAGGTTGTGATGGGTGTTGGTGGGCCACACTATGCCCCAAACTTTACAAAACTAATCAAAAGGTACAGGATAGGGCACATAATACCCAAGTATGCTATCGATGGGCTTGAGTATGAAACGTTTGTAAAAGGGATTGAAAAATCCGTAGAAAAAACTGAGAAAGTGCTTGTTGATTGGAAAGGGCTGGATGCTGGACAGCGTAGTAAAATAACTAAGTTTTGTGGAATGTATGGAATAGATTTCATAAAATACAAGTGAAATTCTGCAATCCCTGGCACATTGCATCAATTCTGTGGATAGATCTCATAAAATACACAGGTGAAATTCTCCAATCCCTGGCACATTGCATCACAAGAAATCACACAGTCTTCTTTGTTTCAGAACAACATCATGTCTTAGGTACTCATCCAACGGGTTTGTCAATTGAAGTTTTGCATAATCGAGCATATCACTAAGCATGCATCACAAGAAATCACACAGTCTTCTTTGTTTCAGAACAACATCATGTCTTAGGTATTCATCCAACGGGTTTGTCAATTGAAGTTTTGCATAATCGAGCATATCACTAAGTGTTGAAAACTTTGTTGGCCCAGACTTAAATGCATTGCGCACATTCTCGCGCACCTGCCATACACCTACTGGCACCATATACCCGGCATCAATCTCGCGAATGACTATAGCACGCGCCTGCCTCCTCCTGCCAAACAAGTGTTCAGTAACAGCAAACCGTGATGCATAGTAGCCACCCACCTGAGATTCTGCATAATCACTCCTGCCAGAGAATGGCTCATGCTCAACCGTTATGTATGTGCTGTTGCCGCTAAGGTTCCATAAAGAACCATGCGCCCACGCCTCAAAATTCTCAAACTCCCATCTGCCAGGAATGAGCATTACCACATACCTATTGCTCATGTACTCACTGTAATAAAACTCAAAGTCTGAAATTTCTGGAGATTCGCGTATGACTGACATATGTATTTTTGAAAGTGTGTCATCCATTGCAGTTATACTCCACCGTGTCGGTACAAGTTTCTTTCTCTCCCATGTGCCAAGCACACCTGCACTCATAACACGCATAAGGTAATAGTTATCATAACCACGGTACAGAAGCTCTTTGACTGCCTGTACAACGCGTACATTATCATTTGCAAGGGAATCAATGCGTTTTGGTATCTTTGGATTGCCTATCACAGAATACCTGTCAACCAGCCCTATAGGACCCATTGGTTGTAAAAGCGGTGAAAATTTAACCTCCTGCTTTGGCGTATGCTTAAACTGAATATCAACATCTACGGGCACCTGTGAGAGTACTATCTCCTGCATATCAGTTATGTACCTATCACGGGAAAATACCTCGCGCTTGACTGCACTCCTGTAAAGCATTGAACGCTGTCTCACAATCTCATCAAGACTCATTCCAAACATGTTAGATGGATTATCTATGACCTCATTCTCACTTACCATAGCACCAACGGAAACATATGGGTATCCAGTGTGGCCAACAAATATGTTGGGTGGGGATGGGCCGAAAACATTCTTTTTTGCTGAGGAGAGGATGGCTGCCTGTACACTGACCTTCTTGAGGATCGGGCAGTAGCCAAGGCCACACAAATGCCTTGTACCCTTGCAGGGAACGCATATGTGTGCAGGAGGAAGCATACATGAATTGGAGCATTGTATGTTTTAAAAATTGTGGGTGTAAAATTCCAGTTGTATGGGATTTATTGACGATTACTTTGTGAGGCCCATTGTTGAGTATGAAGGGTACAACCCAGTAAACACAACTGTTTATGCTGTGATTGCCCTTGCAGCGGCATATGGTATATATGTGCTGTTCACAAGGAAAGGCATACGGTTCGATGAGAGGTTCATATCAAACATACTGCCATATATACTGCTCGGCTCAACCGTGCGCGTCATAACTGATTCAATAGATTCGCATGTAATGCACAAATACCTGAGTGGAGGGGTTGGCTGGTTGTATGAACTGATAATATCATCGCACTTATACGACCGCACTTTCATTACAGTGAGCCCGGGCATATATGTGATTATAGGGTTGTTCACAGTCATAACAATGTACCTTGCATATGCCATCGGTAAAGACAGGGAGATGAGCAAGTTGGTAAGTGTGCTCTGGCTTGCGCACCTGCTTGTGCTTGTGCCCATGGTTGTAAACTTACAGTATGCGATCATGATAATTGCGATTGCTGCAGGTATTACAATATTATATACACAAATAAAGGGCAAAAGCTCTGTTGCATTTTGGTGGCTCATTGTATTTTCGCAGGCATTAGACGGGTCTGCCACATTTGTGACATTGGACATTTACAATGAGGTTTGCGGTGGTTGTTATGCTGAACAGCATGTGCTTGCAAACGCAATATCTGATTACTTTGGAAAAAGTTGGCTCCCATTCCTGGTGCTTAAAGTGATTCTTGCCGTGCTTGCTGTTGAAATCCTTGAGAACGAGAAAAATGCAAATGAGAAAAATTATATCTGCCTCCTAATAGTCATATTTGGGCTTGCACCTGGTGTCAGGGACTTGCTCAGGCTCGCTGTGGGTGCATGATTAAAGAAAAATGGTGTTATAATGTTATACATTATAGGAACTGGATTATGGAGAGGGGATGACATAAGCGTTAGGGGAGCAGAAGTATGTAAGATGTGCTCAAAAGTTTACCTGGACGGGTACACCAGAATGTTTGAGTATGTGGAACTGGAACGGCTCTGCCATGTAATAGGCAAAGAACCAGTAATTGTTGAAAGGAATGAACTTGAGGAACGGCTAAGCTTTCTTGATGAGGCAAAGCACAGCAATGTTGCACTGCTTGTCCCAGGGGATCCGATGATTGCAACAACACACATAACAATAGTTATAGAGGCAAAGAGAAGGGGGATCGATTATGAAATCATACACGGCAGTTCGGTGTATGATGCGCTCATAGGTGAAACCGGGCTGCACATATACAAGATTGGGGGCAGTTGCACAATACCTATGCGCGAGAAAGGGATACGGCCATACAGTGTGTATGAGAAGATTGCAAGCAACCTAAGGGAAGGGCTTCATACTATTGTATTCCTTGATACATCACCGCTGCAAAGGCTAAGTGTTGGCGATGCACTTGACATATTGAGAGAGATTGAGGAGGAGAGGAGGGGTGGAGTTTATGACCCTGACAGAAAAATAATTGTTGGATGTAATATCGGAAGTAAATCACAAAGGATCGTTTACAAAAGCATACGTGAGATAGAAAACATGAAGTTCAATGGCACGTGTACGCTTGTATTCCCTGGAACGCTGCATTTTATGGAAAAAGAACTTCTTGATATGCTGTAACATGCTCCCACCCTTAAAAGGTGTGGGATTTCCCTCTCACAAAAGTTAAAAATGTTGTAGGTAATATTTTTCTGATGGGAAATTCAAGGTATGCACCAAAGGAGATCATAGAACATATAAATGCTGGCAAGCTCACTCCAGAGGAAAAAAGATTGGTTGCAGATGCCTTTGAGGAGAAGTACGAAAGAAACCTCATAATCGTAAACAGTATACTGAGCCTGATTAAGATCAGTGGCGATGAAAAAGTTGCATCGAACATAAAGGGTATAGTATCAAGGTCTATGGAGCGCGTTAAAAAGGGGGATCGGCCGCTCTCAAATGATGACATTAAAAAACTTCACGAGCTTCTCGGATTCTTAAAGGAAGATATTGCCACACGTATAATAAGGAATATTGAGAAAGGAGATGTGCTATTCATATCGGTTTTACATGATGAGCTTCAAAAACTGGATGTGAAAGAGCTTGAAAAGCTGGGAAAACTTATAGGGAAATTATAGTCATTTTGTGGCCTGGGAAGGCTTCTTGTACTGAAGAGGGTTCTTTATCCCACAGTTCGCAACACATATCCCTTGAGATTTCAGGCTTGCACAGGAAGGCATCACGTACCCCTTTGATTTTATGTGCTCCAGCTGATACCTGGTTGTCTTCTCATTAAAGTTTGGTGCATGCGAGAATACCTCTACTATCCTGCCCATGTCCCACCCGCGCTTTATAAGAAAAACACCAAGTGCCCATCTTCTTATGTGCGAGGTTTTTGCACCTGTGCCAAGCTCCTCCATAATCTTTTGCATGCACGGGGCAATATCCGTGCTTTGCCTGCCAATGCTGGGAGATTTCAGGGCAAGTTCCAAAGAAAGCTTATCAACGATTGGGCCTACACGCGCCTTAATCTCATTATTTATGAGAGATTCCTTTATTGGCAAGCCGTCATATATCTTCTGTTTTATTGCCTCTTTCAGCAGGACCGTCTTCTCATGCTCATCAATTGATACATAGCCATTCCTTACAATCCTATTAGATATGCCCATCTTTTCAAATGACATGCTAAGTCGCAGGTATATGTTAAGAGGGATTTCACCAGTATTCTGGAGTATAATGCCAAGCTCGGACATAAGCCAATCCACACTTTTATCCTTCCTGCATATGTCCAATGCCCTCTTGGATTCCGCCTCAACATATGCATCAATTCGCCTGCCAAGAAGGCTCACAATAACCCTTGAGACTGCATACGATTTTATATCAAGTATCACATCCTCCGTACGAAAGTAATTTGGTAAGGATATTGCCTTGTGCATTATGGCTGAATAGACTCTCTGCTCAGCTGCGTTCAACACCTTTTCATCAATCAATGTGTCGATCCCAGCCTCCTTCACAGCCTTCTTTGAGGAATCAAGAAAAGGATAATACCCATGTTCCCTTTTTATCATTATATGGGTTTTGCTTGCTTAAGCATTTATTAATTTGCACTGTAAAATGTAAGTTATGAAAAAGGAGCTACTACTGCTAGTTGTTTTTGCATCATTGGGGTGGGGCTTTAACATTGCGGATTACCTTAGCCCAAACGAGAGCGTAAGCAACATAACTTATGTAGATATGGTTGGGCCTGAAGGTGCATATGTGGCCTATTACTACAATAATGTGCCCATAATGATTGTGCATAATGGTGAAATAGTTGAGGATAGGGCGGTTGTACGTGAGGTGCTTGAAAGGTACTATTTTAACAAAGATTTCCTGAGAGATGATGAGCTCGCGCAAATCATGAACATGACACTGTCATTCAATGAGTCAAGGAAGAACCTATACAACAAGGATAACATACGCACATACAGCCCACCAGAGGCATACTGCCTCCAGATAACTGGGCTTAAGTTTAAGGAATGTTATGATACTGAGTCCTGCCTGATTGCATGCGCAGCTGTGCCGGTGTGCAAGGCAGCCATTGAGGGCATTGGTGAAGATGAGAAATTTTTAGAAGGGATGAAAAATCTGCAGTATGATGTGAGAAAGCTTGATGAGGATGTGAGCATAATACTCAGTACTTCCAAGTCTTTGTCTGGAATAAGCTATGAAAAGTACAACACAGGTATAAAAAACAGTGTAACAGGGATGCTAGAAAAGATGAAGGATATATCAAAGCGTGCGGAAAACATAAACAAGAATTTCCTATTCTCCGACCTTCTGCCTGCTTCAGGGCTGCAGAGCTATTGTGCTCCAGTAAACTATTCGTTTGATATTGCAAGCAACCTCAAGTCTGATGCTAACAAGTATGAGGCGCGGCTCTCCAGCCTTTTCTCAGTAGATGACTTGACCGATGAGCTACTGAACAGGACAAAGGAAAGAAAAAATCTTAAAGTGCTTCTTGACACGCAAAGTGAGTTTGGCGCGCGGTTCGATGCCATTGATAAGAAATATAATGAGCTTTATGCCAAGGTCATCAAAGTAAGCTCGATCGTGGATGAAAGCTCACTGAAAGAAGATATTGAGGTTATAAAAAAGAAGAGAGATTCTGCAAGGGATAATATATACGCGGGTGATTATAATAAGGCTGATGTGACCCTCAAACAGATTTCCGTACTAGAGGATGACCTGGAGAAAAAGATTGAGCAGTATTTCTCAAAGGTAAATAAAATAGATGGGTTGAGAGAGTCTGCTGGCAAGAAAATAATAATTGCTGAATGGGATATTGAGATAAACAACATAATGCTTAGCCAGCAGTTGCAGGATGTTAAGAAGAGAAAGGAAATGCTGGATGAAAGGATTAGCTTAAAGATAAAACCTGATGAGATAGACAATGTTACAAATGAATACAGTGAGATTGTGAATGAGATTGATGAAATAATCCAAGTGAAACGGGAGCATGCACTTGATACGCTCCTTAACAAGGTTGTTGATGCCACAAACGCATACTCAGATATGCTTGCAAGCGCATACATATCAACAACTGGTGGCACATACCAACAGAGGAAGCAAGTGCGCGAGTTCGTGTTCCCAGCAACACTCGTTATGTTAGATATAATAGGTACAGGTGCAGTGATGGCTGCATTCATATACATGGTTGGCACTGGAAAGATACGGCTTCATAGGATTGCTACATTGTTATGGTCTCTCATATTTATTGCATTATTTATTACAGTGGCCGGTGGGTCAATTGGAGTGTACATTCTGATAAATGAGAAATCTAATAATTCGAGTTTTGATGTGTTCTACAAGGATCTGGTAGCAAGCAAATACGCAACTGTTGTTAATGATAATAGGAATGGAAATGTGCCAAAGGAGTGTGCAGAGATGCTGAAAAAGAGTATTGAAGATATGAATAAAAGCGTCTATACTTACGAGTTCAACAATGTTGGTTGCATAATGACATCTGCACCTTCTGGTATTAATATCACGGGTAATGAGAAGATGAGCATTGAAAAATGTGAGGAAACTATTGGGAGCATGCCTGTGATATTCATAAGGAAAGAAAATACTGATTCAACAACATTCTCGGTCAAGTACTGGTCAACTGCAAGGGTTTATGGCAGTGATGAGTATATTAAACAGTGTAAACTGGGTGTGATACTAGGAGAGGTGCAATAATGGATGGAAAATGGCTCATAATTGCAGTGCTATGCCTTGCACTGGTAGGGGTTTTTATATACGGAATCACTTATAAAAGGTATGGTGGAGAGCTCGTGTTGGGAAATGAGTCCATACAATCATATGAGAGCCTGTCATACCTGCTGAACTCTGGCAAGATTGCAATCGTGATGGACACGCGTGGGAGTACACAGGAGGAGAAAGTACGCATATTTAGCTGTGGAGTGGGGTTTGCGCAAGGGCTTGGCAGGATCGGCAAGAATGTGAGCAATTTTGCATTTGAGGAGGATTACTGTATTACACCAGAGATCAAAAAGATGAGCATAAACGATTGCTCTACTATGATAAAAGAGAATGATTATATTATCCTTGTACAGGGTATCTCTGAGATGCCAAAAACGTACTATTACAAGGATCATATGAAAGTTGAAGTGCCGAAAGCTGGGGAGGTAAGGTGTGGGATCACGATAAGAAATTAGAATCTTAGGATCGCACCTATACCATAAAAGCCTGATTTGAATTGTGCACCTTCCGGCGTTTCGGTTGATATGAATTCTATCTTTGAACCTGTGCTTTCTGCAAGGTTTTCAAGCTCTTGTATAACATCATCGTCCTCAAGTATGGATACTGAGGTTGAACCGCAGGTACATTGCAACTGCTCATCTTTTGAATAAACATACTTAGTTTCTTCTTTATTGCAGCGGTTGCACCTGTACTTAACCCTGTGCACATATGCATCCTCAGAAATTAGAAGAGTATCAACACGCCCTGCACTGAGTGCATCCTTAACCTCATTTATACCATAAACTGCAGCACCACCCTTAACAACAAGTTCCATAAACCTTCCTACTATCTTTTTTTCCCTAACTGCCTCGTGTTCTGATATTATCTCATCAACTTTCTGCATCATCTCCTGGATGCCATACTCATCTGAGTATCCAGTATCGACCTTGCCAAGCACCTTTATCTGGTAATTGAAGAAATTGCCCGCAAGGAAATAGTCTTTAACCGGGCCTGGACCCCCCACAATAACCCCTTTCATCCTATCAACATTGAGGAATACTGCATCCATCGCCTCGCCAACCCTCTTGTAATACTCTTCCTTCTCCTGCTCAACTATCCTCTGGTACCTTCGGGCGCTCTGCCCTCCCTTATGCGTTTTTGAAGGTGCAAGCGACTCGAGCCTGCGCACAATACGGACATTCTTGCCCTCAAGAAGTGCAAGCGTTGCCTCACTCCCATCAATTGCTAGAAGACCATACACCTCCTTAGGCTTTGTAAATATGAGCAATGGCTCGAGGAAAAACTGCGAATCGCATCTGTATAACTGCACAGTTATTGGGTCTGGAGGTATTACATAGAATAGCTTTATGTCGCTTTCCCCAGGGTTCTGTGATATATTGCCAGCGAATATTGCAATCCCTGTATCAGGTGGCTTGTTAAAATGCTTAAGAAAGTTAAGTATGCGCTCAAGTGCTCCCAACACATTGTTCCTCGTCTGCTTAGATTTTATGTTGCTTGCCTGGCTGTACTCAGAGCGCAGCCTGTTTGCAACATCTGCTATGGGATAGTTTGGCGGTATGTATATGCTTATGAGCTCAGTGCCACTGCCCTTTATCTGTGAAAGCTCTGCAAGATATTTCTTTATCTCGCGCCTACTCTTCTCAATGTCTATCTTCTCATCAACGTCAGACATGTTTTATACCTTATGATCTTATTATGATCTTATCTTTTTTCCTTCAAGTGTGGACCACTCCTATTGATGCCACGTTTCGCCAACTTCCTATCAATCTTCATAATATCATACATGAGCGTGTCAAGGTTTCTTTCGCTACCTTTCATCTCAATCTTCTCAACAGATGGATTTTCTACATTCCTGCCGTTCTCGCGCAGGCGCATCCTCCAAGCAAACGGAAGTACGTCATCTTTTCCAGAGATTTCATACACTGCTCCATAGAGGAATACATTACCTGCTTTTACATTATCTATTCCTGCAAAAAACTTGCTAACATTTGACATCTGGACGAGCACATTCTCACGTATTGCATTATCTATAAGATCTCCTTCCATTGCTCTGGCGCGCTCGACTGCTGGCCTTATATGGTCAAGAAGCCTTGAGAGTGATCTCGGTGATACTGCGCTGTAATCAGGGTATTTTGAGCATGCTGCTGAAACCGCACCACATAATGTGTGGCCAAGCACCAAGATATTGAATGTGCCATTGAATGAAAAGTGGGTAAGTGCATATGCAAGGGAAGATTCTGATTCTGCACCAAGGCCAAACACATTCCCAGCATTCTCAATTGTAAATATACTTCCAGGGCCCACCCTGAACATGGTATAGTCAACACGCGAGTCTGAACAGTATATGACTGCTAAAGGTGGGTTCTGGCCACCCTTCAGAGACTCAAGCACATGTTCCCTGTATTCCTCATTCATAATAACACCTCATAAGTTTTTTGATATCTTGTACATGAGAATATCACGACGGCACTGCTCTACAACTGAGCGTGCCACATCAAGCTTTCTCCTGAACCCTGGTAGGAATGAACTTGAAAACCTCACAGGCAATAATAGCTCATAAATCTCACTCATGTTATCAAACATTGCATTCGCATGCGCGTAATCATCCCTCCTCAAACCCTCTATAACCTGTCTTCTCAGCTCACCTACTGCATCAGCAAGGCCGAGGATGTATGCATCTGGGCTTACACCAAGGGCCCTATAATGAGGAACGTCCTCACCGGTTACAATCGAAAGCATTATGCTAAGCTCGCTATACTCTTGCATTGCCACAAGCGAAGGCTCATCACTACCAAGCATTGGCAGGTTTTTGACTATCTTAGTAATATCTTCATACAGGACTTTTGCATCATCAATGCGTGAAGCGTGTATCATCTGCATTGCCCTGCCGCACAGGCGCACAACTTCCTCATACTCACTCCTCCTTGCCCTGTACATCTCCTCCTCCCTTGTAAGCTCTTCAATTGCATCTGTGATTATTCTAGAAAGGCCTAACATGCTGTGGATTAGGTATATAACATTTATATAAAAAATGAACGAAATATTGGTATGCATGGCTTTATTCCTGTAAGGGGTATGCTATTCTTAGCTCTTCTACTTGTTGGCTATGTGCAAGCCACGTGTGATTATACACCTTTACTATCAGTTGAAAGAGAAATGGTTACGACATTGTACCCTGAGGCTGGGTCTGAGAACGAGTTCTGGGTTGGTGTTGAGAGTAATGAGTTGTATACGGGTATGATGGAATATTACCTTGAAAGGGATGGGGTAACATACCCGCTGGGTGAAAAAGAGGTGTATATCATACCTGGCACAAATGACTTACACGCAACTTTTAAGATAAGCGAGCACATTGCACCGGGCGTTTATGTTTTGGTTATTAAAATTGATGGGTTTGAGCACCGAATACCTATTGAGATAAGTGCGAAAGGGGATGGGGTAAAAGTGAGCACTTATGAAAGTGAAGGAAAGGTTTATGTTGTAGTTGAGAATGTGGATGAGTCTGTGAATGTTGCCAGTGAGAAGAAATTATACAATGGAAAAAGCGATGTGAGTTATTATAGTGTTGCACCAGTTAATGGGACTGCTACTGTTAGCCAGCCATTGTGTAATGATTGCAAAGTGAGCCTTGAAATAGGTTATAAGGATCTGAATGCAAGGGTAAGCGCTGCAAGTGGAATTTACTCAGAGCCCTACCTGAGAATTATAAAATTTGAGAAAGAGAAGATTGTGTTTGAGAGTTGTGCCATTAACGGTTATGAGGTTTTTGTGAACGGGAAGAGTGTTGGAAAAATGGAAGGAATAGGAAGGGTTGAAGTGCCATTAAGCACAGGGTATGAAGAACTGCATGTGTTATTCTCATCCAGCGGGAGATTGCTTGAGAGGGATGTGAAGCTATGGAACATTGCAGGAAATAATGTTAGCGAAGATATCGAAGTTATTGATGAATCTCCAATTACAATCAGGCTTAGAGCAAAAGATGAGTATGGGAGGGATGCACAGAGCAGTGGTATGGTGGAGATAAGGAAAGGTGGGGAGGTTTTGTATAGGGAGATTGTTGATTTTAGCGGTGAGAAGTACATAACTGTTAATCTCCCAAGCGGAGAGTATAAGGTAGAGTATAACGGAAATGTAGTAAGCGCAAGCGCAAAGATGCTGGAGAAGGAAACACCTGCAATGCCTGAGCAAGTGCCTGTGCCGGTTGCGCGCGATTTTGTACCTTTCCTCATCATAGTGCTTGTGATTGCGCTCATTGTTATGGTGGTTGTATGGCTCAGAAAATGGAGGGATGTAAAATGATGAAAGAAAAAATGTTTAGATATGGTTGTTCAGAAAAATTGGGTATGGAAACATGCTCAAGGAGCAGGATGTTTGCAAAGGGTTCTGTGAAAAAGACATTTGCGGCGCTACTTCTAGCTGGTACAATATTTGCGTCGGCACCGAAAGTTTGCCTTGCGCAGGAAAGAAATGTTAGTGTGGAGAACCAGGTTCTGGTTGAGAAAAAAACTAAAAAGGAAGAAGTAGTGGGAATGCAAACAACATATAAGGATGCAACCAATGTGTTAAGGGGGATTAAATACGGAAATGAAGATGCAGAAGCGCTCAAAAATGTTCTAAAATATTGGGAACTGAAACTTGACAAGAATGGGAAGGATGAGCTTAAGAAAAAGATTGATGAGGAAGTGAAAGATGAGGAAGATAAGAGAAGGCTGAAAGAGATTGCTGATAAAGCAGAAACAATAGAGAATTTTAAGGGAAAGGGAATTAAAGAGAAGGATTCTCAATTGCTCACAAACATGGCATACAGAATAAAGATGGAAAGTGAGGTTGGGAAAGTTCTAGAAGAAG
>JBMFNT010000007.1:13312-29189 GCA_049970015.1 Candidatus Micrarchaeia archaeon | reverse complement strand
GGGAAGTGTCCCCCGCACCTTTCTTTGGGATGCCTAAGAAAGCTGCACCAAAGAAGCAGCTAGGCACCTTTCTTTGGGATGCCTAAGAAAGCTGCACCAAAGAAGCAGCTAGGCACCTTTCTTTGGGACATGCATTTTCGCTGTGCGAAAATCAGATCACCAGCAGGTAAGCGGTGATAACTCGCGGCCATTCGTTTCGCTCATGGCCACGATGAATGCATCGTTCGGCCTAGCCGAACGCATGTGCCTAAGAAAGCTGCACCAAAGATGTAGTTCTGCAGAGACTATACATTTTACTTGTAATAGATTAGATGGGGCTGCCCAGATTTTCACCATTCTCAATGTAAAAAAGAATGTGCTTTGAACTGGGGTCACCGCCACCCCAAGGCGATAGCATAGCCAGGCTAGCCCACAGCCCCTGTTGATATATGTATTAGGATTTATCCTGTTTAAACTTAAATTAGTATTTCCATCCCATCCTTTGCAACTATGACCTCTGGGAAAATAACATTTGCTTCCTCATAATGTCCTTTGTCATCCCTATACCTGTTGCTTATATGTGTAAGCAGCAGCCTCTTACATCTGGCAATGTGTGCAATTGTAGCCGCATCTTTTGCAGTGGCATGCATCTTTTCATCAGCATCTTTTCTCTCGCTCTCAAGAAATGTAGCATCATGTATGAGCAGGTCAGCATCCTCTGAATTTCTTGCTACATTCTCATCATAAACAGTATCTCCGGTGTAGATGATTTTCACCCCTTTCTTTATCCAGCTTACCTCCTCAAGCTTTACTATCTTCCCTCCAACCTCAACCTTCCCATTCTTCTCAATCTCTCTAAACATCCTACCGCTGATTCCTAATGCATTTGCCCTTTCCTTATAAAATTTTAATGTTGGCTTTTGCTCAAGTACAAATCCATAAGAGTTCCCTGAGTGTTTCACCCTGAACGAGCGTACAGTAAAATTACCTTCATCATAAACAACACACTCATCACTAAATTCCCTAACATGCACAAACTCTGGTACATCACCTATGAGTAGTGATTCAACAATACTTCGCGTGCCTTTTGGGCCGATTATATCTAATGTCCCATCAAAATCGCTCAGCTGTAGTGTGTACACAAGCCCGGGTATGCCAAGGTAATGGTCTGGATGGAGATGGGACAGGAATATTGTACGGACCTTTGAATAACTAAGCCCATACCTCATCATTTGCCTTTGCATTCCTTCACACGCATCGAATATGTAAACCCTCCCATCTATCCTTATTCCCACACAACTTACATTCCTATCTGGGGATGGTATGGCACCACCACTACCCAATACCACTAGTCTGTACACAATCTTATTCTGAAATAGTATTATTTATAAAGTTTGGAACTATCTGCAAGCAGGCGACCATTAGTTTCCTGTTTATCAATCATTCTGTCACACAGTTTCAGACCCATCTTAAATATAAACCAAAATACCAGTTGAATCATCCCAAGATATTTCACTTGTTGCCTTGACTATCCTTTTCATTCTTTCTTGCCCATGGTCAACAATCTCTCTACACATATTCTTAAGCCACATCTCGAAATCGAATATCAACATCCATGGAATAAACCCATCGCTTCCAATAATAATAAAATCATTTTTGCTTATTTGGGTTGTGTGGTGAAATAAGTATCTATTCCTCAATGGCAGGCAGTTAACAATTAAGTTATTCTTATTTTTCCATCTTGAAAAAATCCGCATCATATCAAGCTCTACAGCTGGGTTTATAGACAGCAGTCTTAACCCATTTAACTTGATATAATTGGTGTATTCTTTTGTATAACGCCCTATTCTTTCATAGTGCATACATTCACTATCATCCGCATATACTGGTAATAACACATTATTTTTTATCACGAAGATAGGAGAATCTCCTGCATTGAATGTGTGCAAGAATAGTTCATTATTATATTCGTGCAGTATTGCAAGCGCCATTGTTGTCTCGTAGTTTGTGCTCACTACACTGTTATTTATTTGGTGCAACAATCTAGTGCTTTTACGATTGATCAGTTCCAACACAGCATTTTTAATGCAGTCTTCACTCTTTGAGCTTAGTGCGGACTTTGCAGCGTTGCTTGCATATCTCCCATATGCAGATTCTGATACACCATCAAACACAGCAAATATACGCACAATCCCGTACGGCCCTTCCAATAAAGGAGATACATAGTATGCATCCTCATTCCTGATATGGAACTTTCCTTTTATTGTGCTGGAGAAAATCTTTGCTGTTTTTAGCATAGGACTACTATTTACCATTAGCTATTTTGGAAGGGAGATGGAATAAAAACATTACTTTTTTCCAAGGTACTTTTCAATAAACTCTCTCTTCACTCTTTTCAATTCTGTTTCAGGTACTATGCTGAACAAGTCCCATGCAATCTCCAGTGTTTTTTCAATATCCCTATTTTCATCAAACCCTTGCTGTATAAACCGTTTTTCAAATTCATCTGCAAATTTCAAGTATTTCTTATCCCTTTCACTCAGTGCCTCTTCTCCAACCACTGCGCTCAGTGCCCTCAGGTCCTTTCCCTCAGCGTATGCTGCATACAACTGGTCGGCCACCCCTCTATGGTCCTCCCTAGTCTTCCCTTTACCTATCCCGAGGTTCATAAGCCTTGAAAGGCTCTGGAGCACATCAAACGGCGGGTATATATTTTTTCTGTGCAATCCTCTGTCAAGTATGAGCTGCCCTTCAGTAATGTATCCCGTAAGGTCAGGTATGGGGTGAGTCTTATCATCTCCAGGCATGGAAAGTATTGGGAATTGCGTAACACTACCTTTCTTTCCTTTTATTCTTCCCGCACGCTCATAGATTGTGGACAGGTCAGTGTACATGTACCCTGGATAACCCCTCCTTCCAGGCACCTCATTCCTTGCGCTTGCAATCTCACGCAATGCCTCGGCATAGTTTGTCATATCTGTAAGTATTACTAATACGTGCATATCTTTTTCAAAGGCAAGGAATTCTGCAGTGGTCAATGCCATTCTAGGGGTAATAAGCCTCTCCACAGATGGATCATCCGCAAGGTTAAGGAACATTACGGTCCGGTCAAGCGCACCGCTTTTTTCAAAGCTTTTCATGAAGAAATGTGCCTCTTCATATGTAATACCCATCGCAGCAAACACCACCGCAAATGAACTCTCCTCACCGCTTACAGTGGCCTGCCGTGCAATCTGCACTGCAAGCTCGTTGTGGGGCAGCCCAGATCCCGAAAATATCGGTAGCTTTTGCCCCCTCACCAATGTGTTCATTCCATCTATGACTGATATGCCTGTTTGTATAAACTCGTTAGGTTGTGCTCTAGAATATGGGTTTATTGCAGCACCAGTGATATCAAGCCGGTCCTCAGGTATTACTGCTGGCCCATTGTCCCGCGGCTCACCAAGGCCATTAAACACCCTTCCCAGCATTTCATCGCTCACACCCAGCCTTAAAGTCTCACCGGAGAACCTAACCCTTGTAGTCGGCACATCTATACCCACAGTTGCACCAAATACTTGGACAACAGCAAGGTCTTTTGAAGTGTCAAGCACCTGGCCTTTTACTTTCTCCCCGTTTGGGAGTATTATTTCAACAAGTTCTCCGTAAGCAGAGTTCTCAACACCCCTCACAAAAATGAGTGGCCCGGCAACCTGTTCAACAGTTTGATATTCTTTTACAACCCAGCTTCCCATACATAACACCCTATCTTACAACCTCCTGTTTTAGCCTTCCAAACACATCATCAATTTCTTTATGTAGTTTATCAAACCTTTCCTTCATCTCCTTTCCTGGAGGGATTTCCTTCATTCTTGCAATCTTCTCAAAAACTTCCTGTTTCTTCACTATATCTTTGTACGGAACACCAAGGGTTATTGTTTCGGTAATCTTGCTGTGTAAATAAAGTATTGCCTTTAACATGTAGTATTGCTTTTCTATCGGGGTATACATATCATAATCCACATAAGCGCTCTGTTGTAGAAAATCTTCACGAATCATTTTTGCAGTGCCCAACACAGCTTGTTCAGTCTCAGGCAATGCATCCGGTCCGACGAGCTGTACAATCTCCTGCAACTCTGCCTCTTTCTGCAGCAATCGCATTGCTTCATTCCTGTTATCGATGAAATCTCTTTGCACATTTTCAGAAAACCATTCCTTCAGCGAATCTAAATAAAGGGAATAACTTTTTAGCCAGTGAATTGCAGGGAAATGTCTCCTGTATGCAAGAGGTGCATCAAGCGCTAGGAATACTTTAGTCACACGTAGCGTGTTCTGTGATACGGGTTCTGAAATGTCACCGCCCGGAGGTGAGACTGCACCTATCATTGTGATAGACCCTTGCCGGTTATCCTTGCCGAGGCACACTACTCTTCCGGCCCTCTCATAGAACTCTGCAAGCCTTCTGCCTAAATATGCAGGGTATCCCTCTTCCCCAGGCATTTCCTCGAGTCTTCCACCAATCTCACGCATTGCTTCCGCCCATCTAGATGTAGAGTCTGCCATAAGTGATACATCATACCCCATATCCCTGTAATACTCAGCGATTGTAACTCCAGTGTATATGCTTGCCTCACGTGCTGCAACGGGCATATTAGATGTGTTTGCGATCAGTACTGTTCTCTCCATCAAAGGCCTTTTTGTTCTTGGGTCCTCAAGATGTGGGAATTCTGCAAGTACCTCAGTCATCTCGTTACCTCTCTCACCGCACCCGATGTATACCACGATCTGTGCATCACTCCATTTTGCAAGTGCTTGTTGTGTCACAGTCTTACCACTTCCGAACGGACCTGGAATGCATGCAGTGCCCCCTTTCGCAATGGGGAAGAAAGTGTCAATAACCCTCTGGCCAGTTGATAGAATTATGTTTGGGGGTAGTTTCTCTTTGTACGGTCTTCTTTTCCTTACCTCCCATTTTTGCATTAGCATAATCTCATGTGCCCTGCTCCCATCCTTTACGGTAGCAACAACATCATCAACAGAGAACTTCCCGCTTTTTATTGAAACGATCTTTCCCTTTATTCCATATGGAACCATTATTCTATGGGTTATTGTTTCAGTTTCTTTTACCGTACCTATTATGTCACCAGGCTCAACATAATCACCATTCTTCACCGTTGCTTTAAATTCCCATTTCTTATTCCTGTCCAATGTATTGACTGATATCCCTCTACCTATAAAAGCACCGCTTTTCTTCTCAATACTATCCAATGGTCGTGCAACCCCATCCATTATAGAGGTTAGCAGCCCAGGCCCCAACTCTACCATAAGAGCCTTGCCAGTGTTTTCCACTGGTTCTCCAGGCCGTATACCTGAAGTATCCTCATAAACCTGCACTATTGCCTCATCACCATTGAGCCGGATTACTTCACCGATAAGCCCAATCTCACCCACCTTTACCACATCATACATCTTCGTACCGCTCATTCCGGAAGCAGTCACGACCGGTCCAGAAATCCTTTTTATAACTCCCATACAATTCACCTTAGTTCAAATCCTAAAGCGCGTTTTACAAGCATACTCAGGCTTTCGCTTTCAACAGCCTTGCTGCCATAGTTTGGCACGGTTATTATACTCGGTTTTGCAATAGTATCAAGCCGCCTCCTGAGCATCCAGCTAAGGCTTAGGTAAGCGCCATCATCTAATATGATAATCCCAACCTCCTCCCTGCCCATGAGCCTTTCGATCAGCTCATCCATGTTTTTTATCTCTTCCCTATAATATACTTCTTTTATACCAGAAAGTTTCATACCAAGGCACATCTCCTTTGAGCCAACAGCCACAATCTTCATGATATCTCACCATATGATTCTTTTCTTGATCTCCTCGCTTGTGAGTACCCCTTTTGCAACTGCGATGCTACGTATGTTTCTCCTCTCCACATCAAGCCTTCTTATGAACCCTATGACCCCTATCATTGAGAAAGGCTTAATGCTACCCTCACGTATTGCATTTTTCAGTATTTCCCTATCATACATCTCCTCAAGCCATGATAGGCTCCCATTGCATTGTTCATACAGCTCCTCTAGCCCGAACAGCTTCAACAGCCCTTCCTGCCCATTTCTTAGTGCTCTCAATATCTCCTTATGGTCAATCTTTCCCCCAGGTAATAACCTTGCATCCTTCCCCTTCCTTATCACAAGATCGAAATTTTTGTAGTCAATTATACTTTCTATGTAACCCCTAACCTCACTCTCATCAAAGCACATTTTCTTTAGCTGCTCAAGCATGGCGTAATAGCTTTTCTCAATATCTTCAGCAATCTCTGAATATTCTACTGACCCTTTATCTATCATATACCCATAGTTTGCAACTATTCTTTTCAATAGCTCAACATCTTTCACATTACGTAACAGCTCAAGCCGTTTCCCACTGAATGTTCCCCCCTCTACATAATCTCCATCTCTCAACTTTCCCATAACCTCAAGAAATAAAACCTTCAAGTTATATACTTCGATCCTTCCAGTTGCAGCATACAATAATTTCCTCTTTTGCTCATCCTGCACCATCCTGCTTATCTGCTCTATCTTTTCACTGAACCTGTGCATGACAGATTTACTTACGAGCATAAACCCGCTGTGTTCAGCACTAAACCTTTCAATATACGGGCCATATACAGTGCCTGCAAGTACCTCAACCATCCCTTCCACAGTTTCAACCTCACACAATGTATTCAGCGTTTCCTTGCTAAGGAACAATGGCCGTGCCGCCCGCAGCCTCGCGTTTATGTACCCATACTCTTTTGCACGCTCGTAAACACTTACCTGCAATTTCTCACCTTCACTTGAAAAGCTTCTTGTATATAAATGTCCTAAGCTCACTCTCTCTATTGTGTACAAGCGCCTCAAAAGTCATATCTACAATTACCCTGCCATCACTGCTCTTAACTATTATACCACAGTTTATCTGGTCATTGCCAGTTACTTTACTCCCTTTATTGACAAACTCCCTAACTAGTGCAATATCCTGCCTTGAACACTCAACCATCAAGTCACCTTCACCTAGTGCATTCCTTGCATTTACATATAGCTTTTTTAGAATCTCTAGATACTCTTTTTTGTTTTTTCTTAGTTTATTCATTTCTGAAATCACTCTTTCTATCACTTCGCTCACGATTTCATCCTTTGCTTTCTGTATTTCTTTCCTTGACTCGAGGTGTGCAGCTGTTAGTTTTTCATCAAAAACCTTCTTCACACTTTTCTTATACTCCTCCAATGCTTTTCTCTCATTTTCCTTTAGTCTTTCCTTCTCCAACTCAATCCTCATTTCTGCCTCTTTCTTTGCATTGTTCACAATGCTTTCTGCCTCTTTCTTTGCCTCTATCAGTACAGACTCTGCAACCGTATCTATGTTCACGCAAAAGCCCCTCCCTGTTTAGTGTCCACCTACGATCGAGCCAGCAAGAGGCTGTCCTATCATCACGATAAGCATTGCAGATATTGCAAGCGCAAGTATTGCAGTCGTCTCAGGCAATGCCACATATATAAGCATGTTGCCCGCAAGCTCTGGTCTCTCAGCAATTGCACCTACGGCAGAGCTACCTATCGCACTCTGTGCATTACCCGTGGCAATTGCGCCAAGCCCCATACTTATTCCCGCACCTATGGCAGTAAGGCCAAGCGCCCAGCCATAGTCCACCACATTTACTAGTTCTGTTGCCATCTCATTCCACCTCTTTTTTCATCCTGAACGGATTGAACATTATACCTCCACCTTTGAAAAACTTTGAGAAAAACTCAACTGCATGAAGTCGTCCCCCTTGTATAAGAGATTCGAATGCAGCGAGCATGATTGCAACAAAGTGCCCTACCACAAACAATATACCTGTTAATATCATAAGCATGCCCTGTCCCGGGTCTGGTCTCATCATGTTTATTAAGAGTGCCAGTATTACCCCAGACAGGCCAACTGCAGCAATACGTGTATATGACATTATGTTCGCTAGGAGGCCGGGCACTTCTATAAGCCCGATTGCACCTTCGCTAGCAACAATCCCTACCAATGATATGAGTATTATACCACTGCCAATCCCCACATCAAATATTAACACAAGCACTCCAAGCTCTAGTGCAACCCAGCACAACTTACCTATTGCATGCTTGTAATCCTTGTGCTTTAATCCTTCAATGAACCCTAGGAAGTTGCCAAACCCTATATGTATTGCGCCAATAGCTATTGTGAGCAACAGTAGTTCAAGCACATTATGTAGCCTGTTTATGATCGGAAAGCTTATCCCAAGAAGTTCAAACTCTATCTCAAAACCGAAGAACTCTGCAAATACTAACCCCCATAGAATGCCAAAGAATGATGAATAGAACACTATATACATTATATCCTTAAGTATTCCACTCAACCTTGGGATCAGAAACATTGATAGCATTAGAAGTACAATTGAATACCCTACATCCCCCACAATCATGCCAAACATTATAGGTAATGTTAGTGCGATTATGTTTGTAGGGTCTATCTCATCACTTCTTGGCACGGATACATAAGTCAATAATGATTCGAAAGGTTTCAGATTCTTCTCAGTCTTAAGGGATGTGGGCGGCAACTCACCATGCTCAGGTTTTGATAGGATGACTGCAACATCCTTCCCAAACCTTTTCATTTCCGTGTTAAGCTTATCTCTATCACGTTCCCTTATCCATCCTTTTACAAGGTATATTCTCTCGCTTTCACCAAACCGTGCAATAACCTCTGCACGCGCAAACTCTATCTCAAGTTGTTCATACTCCTCCTTGACACTCTCAATAACCTTTCTGAGCATGTCTGCAATACGCGATGAAATATCACTTATCTTCCCTTTGCATTTCTCAATCTTGTCTCCCAGCCTGTGCAGTTCTTCATCAACATCTCCATAAAAACTGATATTGAGAGGTATGAGGCCGTGCTCTTTTGCAATTCCTCGTATAACCTCCTTATCTTTCTCGCTTCCCGCTATCAGCACAAATCCTTTCTCTTTTAACATATGCCAGGAACAGTCAACATTACTCTTTTCGCATGTGATAGCAACCTTTTGCATCTGTTTTACCGGTACCTCATAAATCTCCAAAAAAACCCTCTCACTTTTTGGCAGTACCCTGATTCCCAACTTTCTTACAATCTCCAGTTGTCTTACCTTATCTTCAACCGCTTTTAATTCACCCTGTTCTAATACATACTCATCCCACATTTTTAGTAGGTTCTCGGCCTCTTTTTCACCAAACCTCTTCCTCCCACCACTTACAACATTCACAGTGTTTGCAATTGCCATAACCTTCCTTAGAATCTGCATTCTTTTTGCAATATCATCTGCTTTCTTTAGTGGTGGGGCATTCTTAACCCATTCATTATTTTCCACTTGTACTATGTGCAAAACACCAATGCGGTGCAGGGATTCAACTACTTTTTCAACACGCGATTTCAGCACAACAATTTCAGCTTTCAACATCTTTTCCGGAAACATTTAGGTTCACACCAAGATTACACGTAAAGCGCTTTTTGCAACTGAATTAATCTTACCCTTTTTTATGGACTTGATTTTTGATATGGCCTTCTTTTCACTTGCATTTATCTTTTCAATCTCCTTTGCAACAGATTTTAAAGCGCTCTCATACATCTCCCTTTTCTTCTCTTCAATTTTCTCTTCATATTTTCTACGCATCTCAGCAATCCTTGAATCAGTCTCCTTGTTGATCCCCTGCACCTCTTCTCGTGCAGCCTCAATAATCCTGCGCGCTTTATTTTCACTTTCAACAAGGCGCTCAAACTTAGATTCAAGAGACATTCCACTCCCTCTTTTTACATTTGAAGAGAGTAATTCTTAAAATAGTATTGTAGTAGGGCTCAAAACAACACTAATTATATTCAAACCATATTGGTTAATTCCACTCGGCAGCAGAGTGAAATGTTTAAATATAATAATGTTTTAGTATACGTTGTGGTAATATGGAAAAAATGAAAAAAGAAAAGATAGGAAAATGTGTTGAAGAGAATAGTCCATTCAAAAAGAAAGAGCCAGCAGTGGAGGAAAATATGAGACTAACAAAAGAGCAAATAGAAAAAGATATTGCTGTTCTCAAAGACCCTAAAAGCATAGTTACTTATCTTATGGATATTCTAACAATAGAAACATTGGATCCGAAAGAGAAGAAAGCTATTAATAAATTATTGAGTGAGAGCTACATGAAAGTAGGCAAGGCATATGAGGAGAGTCACTGTTATTGGAGTGCGGCCGAGTGCTATAAGAGGATGGGGACAAAGGAAGGATTTATGAAAGCAGCCGAGGCTTATAAGAAGATAGGCTATTATTTTGATGCTGTTGAGTGTTATGTTAAGGCAGGAATGCAAAAAGAAACAGAGAGTTGCAGGAACTGAAAAAAATGAATTGCTATAAATAAAATGTGACAGGATTATACTTCATTTGAGGTAGGTACGCAGCCATTTTAATATTGCATCTATTGCCTCATTGTACGACTTGTTTGAAAATATAGAGTGGTTGCTGTTTAAACGAAACAGGTATGCATTCTTTAGGCTTTTTAAGAGCATTTCACTGTGTAATATGGGCACAACATCATCTGCCACCCCGTGGAGTATTAGCACAGGAACATTTATTGAAGTGTATGTATCATACCCATCATAAGACATGCCATCCTCGTAAAAATCGTAATTGAGCCTGATGCTAAGGCCAAGATGTTCAGAATTGAACATATTTGTTTTTTTCCATTCTGGGAGGTCTGCGTTTCCAAATATTTGTGAAAATGATGAAAGTGGGGCACATAGCACAAGTGTATCCACACCACTGTGTTTTTTTGTATAGTTAAGTGCAACATATCCACCTATACTGAACCCTAATATACCGATTTTTTCATAGCCATTAGAGGACAAAAAAACATGTGCAGACCTGCAATCATCAATTGCACGGGAGATTGTAAACTCAGAGAAATCTCCCTCACTGTCTCCATGACCATTATAATCTATTGCTATTGAATCAAAGCCTGATTTCAACAATTCATCTGCAATCCCACTCATACTTTCTTTTGATGAGAGAAAGCCATGCAATAGAACCATTGCTGACCTGTTATTTCCATTGTGGTAATAGTCTGCCACTACTTTTCTATTGTTTGACTCAAGCTCTATGAGATCTATCATAAAATTTTTCTTAGAACGGGCGAGATTTAAAAAACTTACCACGCCTAATTTTTCTTTATCCCGCCGTAGCTCAACGGTAGAGCGGCCGGCTGTAGTTTGCCAAAAAGCCAAATGAGCAACTGGGAATTATTTCCCAAGGTTGGCTGTGACCGGCAGGTTAGTGGTTCAAACGAAGGGCGCCTGTGCCCGCCCTTCGCAACCCTCCCCCCGCACTGCTTACGCAGTGCTCCTACCAGTAGAAGGTTGTGAAGGAATGAAGGGCGCCTGTGCCCGCCCTTCGCAACCCTCCCCCCGCACTGCTTACGCAGTGCTCCTACCAGTAGAAGGTTGTGAAGGAATGAAGGGCGCCTGTGCCCGCCATTCAATATGAGAATCCGCTCGGCGGGATGCTTTTTTTCTAGGGGTTGACAATGTTTAAAAATAGCTGATTTGTAAATTTCTTGTATGAACAGGCTTGAAATCCTAAATAGGTTTGAGAGCAAGCAGGGATGTAAGAAGAATAGGCTACGCCATATTTTTGCTGGAATGCTACTCTGGTCGACCGTGCTTATTAGCACTCCAACGTATGCACAAGGAGGAATAAGAAATGATCCCATATGTAAGGAATTTGCAGAGACTAAACGTGCTGTTCTTTATGCGCAGAACAAAAACCTTGGTCCATATGCACCAAAATTTACCACCTTAGATTTTCATGAGCAATCTGTCATACTAAGCAAGAATACAATGTTCGACAACTACAAAGTTGTTGAGGAGAAGGGGAGAAAGGTTTTCGAAAAGTATGGTCCCGGAATGGAAATGGAATGCCTCAAAGATATTGGATTCTGGAATGAGATAAAAAAAGAGTGGGAAGGTCATAAACCCGCTTTCAAGAAATATGGTGAAAAGAATGATGACTGGAAAGACTGGCTTAAGTTCATAATAACGATCGCTATGCTTTATGCATTTCTGAAAAACTTGAAGGCAGATTGATTGAAATGCTCATTCAACCTCAAACACAATCCTTTTCTTGGAAAATGTCTTTTTATTCTCAATTGTTATGATATGAACCCCTTCCCTATAGCAGTATGAAACGGTCCAGTCTGGCATATTATCCTCAACATATTTCATTATCTTTTGCATACCTTGGTTGTTTATGAGCATATATTCTATCTCTTTTAAGTGATCTCTATCTATCCCCATAAGCTCAGGAATATCAACCTTTTTCCATATACCCAACACACTTCTTTTCTCAAGCCTGCGATTAACCTTCCCTTTCAGCATTGTAATCAATTCATTAACACGTTTCTTGTTTAAAAACATTGCTATTTCCTCTGTAGATTGTTTTCTATTAAAACGTTAATGTTTACAAACTGTTTTGTACAAAAACAACTCTTCAAACATCTGTTCCATATGTGGTGCACTTATGCACAGAAAAAAGAGTTGAGGGAGAGGGAAGTAGATCTAGCAAGAATAGAGGCCAATTCAAAACTCAAGATTATGGCAATTACTGGAATAAGACGTTCTGGCAAGTCAAGTCTGCTAATTCTTTTGTATCAAAGATTGAAAAAAGACATGTTGGGTATTGTTGAAAAGACTACTGTCGGAATTGACAAAATAGAGAGAGATCCTAATGATTGTTTGAAATATGTGGGATTTCCTGAGGCTGTCCTTGAAGAAAATAGAACTGAGAAAATTAACCTACTGAATGCTTATCTCAAGGATATTCCGAAAAATCAAGAGATAAATTATTGGAAGAGCAAAGAAGGCAGGGAAGTTGATTTTGTAATCAGAGATGGATCAATAACTGAACAAATTATCCAAGTGGCCTATGGCCTGGTGGATGATAAAACAAAAGAAATAGAATATATCCTTCTGTGGAGATGGCTATTAGGAACCAAATAAAAGTGAAGTTATAGTTAAACCTCAAAGAATATACAGGGCTTTCCAGGCAATGCCTTTACAGCCTTTTCCTTCATATGTTCGGGTGCATCCTTCTCTAATATAACTTCCACAGGGGCGCCGCATTCCTCTTCCATAAACTGCCCTGCATCCAATAGAACCCCATACTCATTCTCCTCGCTCAGCACAACCTCAGGCTTCCACTTGATTGCACTCTTTACGAGCGCAGCAGCCTCTTTTGCATTCTTCCTAAATTTATCAATACCCATGACCTTCTTGAGAGCTTCATTGATGTTTTTCACATCACCTATCCCTTCAAACACCTCTCTCTTGAACTCATTTGCAACTATCAGAACAATCTTTTTAGGTTGCCTTCCAACAAGCTTTCTTATCTCTGCGATGTCTTCAACAGTTTGCTTTATTACCCTTTCACCCTCTTCAAGCGCCATATCAACCTCATACTCGATTTCAGGATAGAGCACTTGTCCGGTTACAAACCCTTTCTCTCCAATACTTTCCCACATTTCATCGCAGTAATGCGGACACATTGGTGCAATTAATTTCAGCCATTGTTTGAACATGTTCCTTGTAGGCCTACCTTTTCTTTTCATGCACCACTTGACATCACTTGTAAACTTATAGATTGCATCGTTTACAATCTCTTTTAACTCAATCCTATCATAATGCCTTATTCCCTCGTTATAATACCTCACAAACCTTTGCTCCAACCATCTCTCCACATTACTCTGTGCATGATTAGACAGATTATTACTAACCTCACTCATAAACCTAAGCCGGCTTATTATACCTTCGATCATAGCCCTGTTAAAATCGGTATCATCACTAATTCCAGCACCACCAACAACAGACAACCGTATGGGGTCTGGCCCATACTCTTTTATTGCCTTGCGCAGCGGTAGTATGTTCCCAAGGCTCTTGCTCATTTTTTGCCCTTCCATGAGTACAAACCCGTTAACTACAATCTGCTTGGGCCATTTATCTCTATCAAATACTCTTGCATGGTTAAATATAAAGAAAGGTAGATGATTGTATATGAGGTCTGCACCAGAATGTCTCGAATCCAATGGATACCAGTACTCAAAGCTTTTTCTAAGCTCATCCAATTCACTATTCCCATTACCTTTCCCAAGCATAACATAATCCCATTCCTCAATGCTTAGTGGCCTTCTCAGTTTATGCCTTACAGTATAGAATGCCATGTACATAGTAGAATCAGATAATGCCTCTATCATCTTAGTCTTGTCAAACGGAAACCTTGTACCTAGCCCACTTGCCCGTGTGCACGCCTTCCTCTGCAACCACTCAATTGCATACTCAAAATCTTTTCTCCTTTCTTCTGGAACAATCGACATTGATGCAAGGCATTCCCGTGCCAGTTTTTTCCATTCCTCATTTCCATAGTCTATAAACCACTGGTCATCAAATATCTTGACCTCAACAATACCCCCACACCTGCACCTTACCGGCCTGTTGATTACTTCGTACAGCAGAATGCCATCTCCGCTCTCTAACAACATTCTTTTTACAGCATCCCTAGCTTCTTCAACACCTATTCCTTTCAACTCACCAAAACTCATCCTACCCTCTCTCAACTCCTTTCTGTAAACGAGTCGTGTGGCATCCTCAAGCTTAGGATCGCTCAGACGCACTATTCCCATCTGTTCGCATACTGTTTTTGCAGGGTACTTACCAAGTCCAGTATCTATTATGCTTATGAGCATGCTATCCACATCTTCTCCTACACTTTCTTTGAGTGCGATATAATCATATGGTGCGTGTGCAGGCACGCTCATGACCACACCAGTTGCATTACCCACATCAACAAAAGTTGAGTGGTATATGGGCACTTCTTTTCCAATAATAGGGGCAGTACATTTCTTTTCGATAAAATACCTTCCCTCCATTTCTTTAAGTATCTCAACATTGTGTTCCTGCAGCCTGAACTTTTCTGCAGCATTTCTTGATATATACATAATCTCCCCATCTACTCTTGCTTTCACGTACATCTCTTCTTCATTAACCCACATGTTTGTGACCCCATACACAGTCTCCGGCCTGAGTGTTGCTGCAGGAAGGTATCCATCTTCAAACCTAAACTTAAGGCATACAAACTCCCCAAGCTCAGGGTCAACATCACCTTTTGTATCATGCCCGCCAACTGCATTGCCGCACTTTGGGCAAAACGGGACAGGATGTTTTCCTTTTGTGATCACACCCTTCTCCATAAGCTTATTGAATTGCCATTCAACAAAACTGTTAAACTCCGGGTCAAATGAGTAAAATTTCCTTCTCCAGTCTATTGAAAATCCCATCTCACGCATTCCTTGTTCAATCTCTTTACTGAAATACATTACAAGATCTGTTGGATCTCTCAGCGATTCCACAGTGCTTTTATCCATTCCATACACTTCTGTAAATATATCAAGTATTTCCTTGTCTTTTTCCTCGATCCTCTTTGCCATTGCAATTATAGGAGTGCCTGTTACATGAAATGCCATCGGGAACAGAACATTCTTACCCCGCATTCTCATGTACCGTGCATATACATCGGTTATTGTATATGTCCGTGCATGCCCAATATGCTGTGGGCTGTTAGGATATGGAAATGCAGCAGTTATGTAAAACTTTTGTCTGCTTTCATCAACCTCTGCATTGAACATTCCTTCCCTGCTCCATCTTTCCTGCCATTTGCTTGCAATCCCAACAAAATCCATATTATACATTTAAAATGGAAATAGTATAAAATTTATGTGCTTTCATCAACCTCTGCATTGAACATTCCTTCCCTGCTCCATCTTTCCTGCCATTTGCTTGCAATCCCAACAAAATC
>JBMFNT010000007.1:0-13214 GCA_049970015.1 Candidatus Micrarchaeia archaeon | reverse complement strand
TCCATATTATACATTTAAAATAGAAATAGTATAAAATTTATGTGATGAACTTACGCCCAGCCATTCTATGTGCTTTGTTTGCGCTATCGCTTGCATATGCAGTAGACCAGCTACCGCAAGCACCCTTTGACCAGAATATATACACAGCAGGGGCAATAGGAGTAGTGATAGGGTTTATTATTGCCGCGCTTGGGTATATGGTTGCCAGCATAATAGGTACACCACAGGCAATGAGCTGGGCAAAGAACGAGGTATATGAGAACTTTTATACACTATTCTTAGTTTCTAATGTGATAGTGCTTGCGCTTGCTGTAGATGTATTTTTTGTTATGTCTGGCGCTCCACAGCCCACCTATGATAAGCTTGTAGACTCAGCCCTATCGCAAGTAGATATGGTGCTCTATGGTAACTATAGTAAAATACCTGAAGATTTTGAACTTGGCAAAATAGATGAAACTAATAATGCGTATATGAATACTTCCTCTCTTGGTCTAACCTCATTATTCATGCGTGCATATGCATTTGAGACGGCAATAACCGAGATGACATACATAACACACATAGCGATTAAACCATTAGTTGCTGGCGCAACAAGTGAGGGAGGCGGTGGGATAGGCGCGGTCGGCACCCCATCGATAGATGCGCCAATGTTTCCCGGCCTTTCCAAAGTTTCTGATGTAATTGAATCCATAAATGAGTTGATACTGATACTCATACTTATACTCATAGCCCAGAAAGGAGTACTGCTTTTCATAAAGTTTGCCGGCCCAATCATTTTTCTTACAGGTGTTCTTTTCAGGTCTCTCCCTATAACAAGAAGGCTCGGCTCAACACTAATTGCAATATTCATAACAATGCAGTTTATATATCCTGCATTCTTATCAGCAACCCTGTCAGATTCTTTTTACGGTAAGATGGTAGGTGATTTCTCAGGTGTTTATGTTAATGTTGATTGGCTTGCGGGGCTTCCAGCAACCGGGGCAGTACCCGTGCAGTTTGTGGGCCCAAGCGATATAGTCATAGTGGATGACAAAGTCAAGAAAGGCATAAACTTTTCTTTTGTAGGCCTTCTTGTTAGCTACAATTACTCAGTAGTTGATGAGAGAAACAATAAGATTTGTAAGGGAAGTTCAACATATGGTGAGCAAATTAACTGCACTATTTCATATTCCAGAATCCCAAATCCAGATGATCTAAACAAAAAAAATGAGTTAACCCCACATTTCTACAACATAACTCTATCATTTTATGGAGTTGAGCGCGGGCTTGAAGGGATATCTCCTGCACAGTACAAATATGCCCTTGATGTACCAGTATACTTCATAAAACCGTGCGATAGTGCAGAATGCGAGCAGACGCTTTTGGTAAAAAATGAGGAATCAAAAGAAATACGCAATGCATACATAGCAGAACAGCAGTATGAGGAAATAGATGACTTGTATGCCCCAGGAGTTGCAGGAGATGCACTAACTGCAACGGGAAAGCTTACGGCATCCTACCTTGCAAAAAGAGGGTTTGAAAAGGTTACGCGCGATGTTGTTGAGCGTGTTGGAAAAACAGGGCTTAAGGGAGTTTTGGGAAAGATTGCTGGAGCACCTGTTGGAATTGTATCATTCATTCTCTCATCAGCAACCATAAAATCTGACATATCTACATTTATATTTGATGAGATTGCATGCGATGCATACAGCGGACATATGGCAAAGTCTTACTTAGGAGAGCCGCTCTATAAACAACCAGAAGTTTCTGACTCAACATGGATGTATTCAATTGCCTATGCAATCAAAGAAGGGGGAGAATTTATAGGGAGTGCAGTATATGACATTTACGACCAGACTTTTAAGATGTATGGAGAATCTGATTATACATCATGCGCATCATCCACAGGGTTGTTTAACAAGATGCTTGGTGCAGTCCTCCCAGGTGACATAATCGAAAGCCCAGGTGACATAATCGAAAGCCCGAGAGAGTTTAATGTAACAATACTTTTTTCACGTGCTATATTCATATTCATGATTTCATTCTTTTCAATTGTCATATCGGTTACATTCTTCCGTTCAATCGCTGAAAACATAGGAGGGGATTCATCGCTTATGGGCCTTGGCAAGCTTATATGAGAAGGTGTTGGCATGGGTTGTGGCATAGAAATTGTGAGTGCTGTATGGTTGAATGTGTTCCTAGCTCTACTCATAGTGTTCATGCTTGCAACCCTTCTCTACATGCTTGGAAACTTCCTTAAGAAAGAGGAATACATTGCAATGGCAAAGACTGAGTACTACAACTTCATAGTGACATTTGCGCTTGTTTTCTCATTCACAGCAATAGTAGGTATTGCGAACGAACTATCGTGCCCGAACGGCCAGCTAGATCTGTTTACACAAGCAATAGAAAAAATAAACAATATTATGTATTCTGAAATATATCCAATGCTAAGGACCCTATTCCAGATAATGTTTGAGGCAAGTGGCCTCTCAAACACAACCATATTATACGACAAGGGGGACATAAAATTTACACCTATGGCAGGCCTCAAATACTTCCATACAAGCCTTAATGTGGTATCGTTCATACTTGAATCTGTGTTTGCCAGCCTGTATATACAATCTTTCCTTCTTGCAATACTCAAAGAAACTGCATTCTCAATACTCGTGCCAGTTGGCATATTTCTGCGTGCGTTTCCAATCACGCGCGATGCAGGCACAATACTTATGTCGCTTTCATTTTCACTTTACACTATCTACCCCTACCTTTATGTGTTTTCGCTTGATGTTTATGCAAGCGAGATTCGCCCATATTTTACTTATAGTGATCTGTCAAGAAGCATTTACAGCTATGGTTTAATAGGTGATTTTGCCACTAAGGTTGAGAGCGTTCTGTTTTACGCACTAACATTTGCAACATACTCATCCATAAAGGAAATGTTCTATGATATAGGTGCGCACCTGTTTATAGCAGTAATAATACCTTCTCTTGCAATAATATTAACAGTGGCCATGACACAATCAATCTACAAGTTCATAAAAGAGGTGACTGTCTGATGCCATTCATGTTTACAGAGTTTTTCACAAACCTTGTCCCGATTGCACTTTACTCATCCATAAAGGAAATGTTCTATGATATAGGTGCGCACCTGTTTATAGCAGTAATAATACCTTCTCTTGCAATAATATTAACAGTGGCCATGACACAATCAATCTACAAGTTCATAAAAGAGGTGACTGTCTGATGCCATTCATGTTTACAGAGTTTTTCACAAACCTTGTCCCGATTGCACTTGTCATTTCAGTAATTCACATATTATTTGTTTCGCTCATGTACATGGTATCAAAGCTTCTCTCAAACGAGAACTTGTTAGGGTTTGCACGCCATGAGTTTTCACAGGCCATTTACTCGCTAATAATAGTGGGGTCAACAATAGGTGGGATTGTACTTGTAAACAACCTTTTCTGCACTGCTTTATCAGATGCTGCTTTATCAGATGCAAATCTTTACACTGCTTTATCAGATGCAAATCTTTACACTGACGCGTGTTCCCAGGATATAGGGCTCACTGCACACCTCAAAGTTGCGCGTGAACACCTTGCAGAGTCTTATAATAACATACGAGTGCTCGCAAAGGGTGTATTACGAGCATATGATTGGGCAGCAACTGCTGGCAGTGCCTCAACTTCTGCTGGCCTTTTCAAGATAGCTCCTTTCAAATACTCTGTTATACACGCATTTGTCTATGGAGAGCTCTTTTCAATATTGTACAAAGTATTGCTTTTTGTAAAATTCCAGGAATTGTTCCTCATAATAAATGCAATATACTTTTTCCCAGCATTTTTCAACCTTGGTCTCGTTTTCAGAATACTTCCGTTCACAAGAAAGCTTGGTGGGCTGTTGATGGGTATAACACTCGGACTGTTTTTTGCACTGCCATATATGTACATATTATCACAGGTGGTGATAGAATCGGCAGAAAATTTCAGCTACAAATTCATGCTTGAAAGCTCAAAGCATGCATTTGCATTTCTTACATTTGGTTCAATAGTTGATGGAGACCACAAAAGAGATTTTGAAGAATACATAGAAGAAACACGTAAGCAAGCGGACACAAATGTGTTTGGGAAAGCAGTTGCAGAACAGCTAAAGAAGAGAAATGTAAACTATGACTACAATATTGGAATTTCATCAAACATTCCAAATGCGGCAGATAATGCAGCTTTTGGAGGGGGAAAGCAGTACAGCCCACAGTTTTATGACCCCAATTCACCTGAAAACAGAAGTTATTCTCTAACAGAGGTTGCCGCGCGCATCATACTTGCAGTAACTTTCTCTTCGATATTCTCGCTTGTTGGAACACTTTCTGCAATAAGGGAGATATCATCACTATTCGGTGGAGATGTTGAGATTGCTGGACTTACGAGGTTGATATGAGATGAGGAGGCTATTATTAATATCAGCACTGCTTATGCTTATCTCAATCGTATATTCAATTTCGCAGCAAGATATTGAAAACCGTTCGCAGGAGATATCCCGTATTGTATCAAACACATCAGCAGCATACGTTGCAGTGTTGTTATCAATCATTCTGGCAGCCATGATGTACATGGGTGCACAGATATTCTCAAGCCCAAAACTTTCCGCACTCTCAAAAGATACACTTTACCAGGCAATAGTTTCATTAGTCCTTATAGCATCACTCCCAGTACTTTACGCAGTGCTCTCGCAGATAGTGATAGAGCTTTTTTTCGGGGATATACAGGTAGATGGTGGGATGTTTGAGATAGCAAAGGTGTTTGTTGCATGGAATGAAATATACTTCTTCCTCCACTTGCTCATACTCACAATGCTCAACACAACCATAACAACATTAATTAATCAATCTTATTCTATTCCATTGGGCGGTCCACTCGTTTCAATAAACCTTACAGGTATTGCAAAGCCTATAATGTATGTGATGGGTGTTTCCACCTCATTAATAACCACAGCGCTCTTCATAAACGGTTTTCAACTGCTTCTGCTTAACCTGGTTGAGTCAAGCATATTGCAGATATTACTTCCATTAGGTGTAATACTCAGAACGTTCCCATCATCAACCCCTGCAGGGAATGTCTTGATAGCAATATGCATAGGTTCATACATAATAGTGCCCGCAGTTTATGCACTTGATATTTCCATACTTACAAAGATTGCTGATGATGAAAAAGGCAAGGGAAAACTTGGCCTCTTTGGTGCATTTTATAATAAGAATACATTGTCAGCAGTTATTGAAGGAAGTGAGTGTCCTTATGCAAAAGATCTTGTGCACAGGTTCATAGATAAGGATTATTCCATATTTTCTTCTCCGCTGAATGATACATATTTGGAAAAGTGTGGGATAAGTGTAGGTGCGCTTGATATTGCACAGAAAGCATGGGACAAAATACCCACATGGGCAAAGGTTGTTGTTGGTACGGCCGCTGGCACAAAGATTATGAACAGCGCAATAAATGTGATATCCAGCTTTAAGAGCATTGCAAGCGGTACACAAGGTAAATTGGGGAAAATTTCATTCATAACTGCAATGCTTTCTGAAGGTGCAACAGCCTCACTTTCACTAATCTTTCTTATATACATATTTGACGTAATAGAAGATGTGGGGATATCTTTCATAATACTTGGGGTAATATTACCATTCTTGAACTTTACAATAGTGGTGTTGTTTATGAGGGATTTCTCATACTTTGCTCTTGGCACACCACTGAACCTGAGCCATCTGGTGAGACTTATATGAGCAGTAAAACCTTGCTTGCATTTGTATTGCTTGCAACTACTGTGTTTGCAACATACTGTGATTCTGGCAAGTTCCCAGATTGGGTACCCTTCTCTCTCCTTGCAATAGTTATGGGTATGGTTCTCTATTCCTTGATATACATGCTAGGCAGCCTACTTTCGCGCCCTGAGTTAAAGGGAATTGCACGTGAGGGGATAGGTGATGTTGCAGGTGTTGTAATATTCATAATATTCACACTTATGCTTGCAGAGTTCCTGTGCGGTGTAACTCCATCTGCACTGGGCATAGATTTTGGAGACCTGAAAAATCGGGAATATATAAAGTTTGTAGGGGGAGATCCAAAAGACATATCCGTACTCAAGCTTGGTGAGGTATACCTTCAGCTCCTGTATTATGAAGGTGAGAAGTTTTACAAAACGCTTCTTTTCCAATTGATGTATGCTGGCGCGATTACATCCGTAAAGATTGGTGCTGGTAGTGTTATGGGTTCAATCCAGCCATTTGGCGGTATAGAACCCCTGCTGAACTTTGCGCCATATATGCTCTCTTCAATTACAATACTGCTCATAACAATATCTACGCAGTACCACATGCTAAAGTTCTTTGAGTTTACTGGCTTGTCATTCTTTTTCCCGCTAGGCATCCTTATGCGTGTAATACCAGCCACAAGATCTCTGGGTGCCTCTCTCATAGCATTCTCAATCGGTATGTATTTCATATACCCACTCATACTTTCCTATAACTTTTACATACTGGTAAACTCTGTAAAAATTGACGATGCACTTCTCAACTCTTACTTATATAATACACCTGTTTGTGAGTTTGATGATGACTGTAATTCAGGAGTATGTCAACAGATTGGTGCACGCAAGTATTGTGCGCCGTGTATACTAACAGGCGATCTGCCAAAAGATGGGGATCCATCAATGTGCTGTAACAAAACTTCAATTTACAATGATGGAAAGTGTGAGCTTAAATCAGATATAGAGAATGATCCAGATTCGCTCAAGGCAGGAGGTATAATATCGAGAGGTGTTACACCTTCAAGCTACGGTCTTCTCACATCAGTTGGTGTGCTTGCAATCCTTGGAGTGGCTTCAAAAACACTCTCTCTATTACCAGGTGTTGATAGAGTGGTTAGTGCAGTAACAGGGCTTGCAGTGCTCATATTCCAATTAGGTGCAGCACTCATTACAATATCACCATTCTCTTTCATCATGCATCCTCTATTTACACTTGTTATCCTTCTTGCGATGAATACAGATTTCTTTTTCATTGGGTTTGTGCTCCCAGTGATTGAGTTTATAATCCTTATTGAACTTATACGCACGCTTACAGCATCGATAGGCGAGCCCATTGATATTATACAAGTGTTTAGGGTGATATGATATGGTAGATGTATATTCAAGCATAATGACAGATGCATACCCACTTACACTAGTACTCCTCATGATTACATCTTCACTGCTCGCAATACTGTATATGGTATCAAAGTTCATAAATTCAAAAAAGCTCGAAAGCTGGATTGTGAATGAGGTGTTCCAGTGCCTTGCAACAGCGCTCTTTCTTTTCTTGGCAGTCGGCCTTTTGACTGCTGTTGCAGATATTTCTGGAATATTTATATCAGAGATTGCTAAGCAGAACAATCTTAATGAAGTTAATGATTTAGTTAAGGCAAATAGGCAATCTGAATTGCACATCTCTTTTGCCTATGCGTACCTGCTGACACGCTTGGATAAGCTGAATAAGGTTTATGACTGGCTTTTCTATACATACACAATCTCTGCAACCTTATCATCCACAGCTGCATTTTTTCCTGGGCATGGAGGAACTCCTATAGGCCTGGGTGTTTCTAAAGGTATAGCCACAATAATCGAATCGTTCATAGGATATACGTTCTACGGATTCCTGTTTGTTTACATACAACTTGGGATACTTGAACTTGCAAAGGCATATTTCTTCCATGCCTTCCCTGCAGGTATAGTTTTAAGAGCATTCCCATTCACACGCTCTTTAGGATCATTCCTCATTGCATCTTCAATCGGCCTGTACTTTGTTTATCCGTTCTTTCTATCAGTTCTCCTGCTTAGCAATACACACACATTGGATGTTAAGGAAAGTGATATAATCAGTGCAGTCAAGCGCGAATACCCAAGCCAGTTTCTTGTGTACTGGATACAGCAAAAACTTACACACAAGAGTGTGGATGAAGAAATCACAGCCTCTGGAATTTCAACAATAACATCATTCATTCAATTTACCTTACTTACCATGATATTATTTCCTCTGATTTCATTCACTGCAACATATACATTCATACACCAGTTTGCGGCGCTCATGCAGGCAAATGTTGCAGACCTTGGAAGGGGATTAATACGTTTGGTGTGATACAAAACAAGCGTTTAACGGGTATTTTCAGGTATTTATCCATTATTCCGATTCTAAATTGAAATATGAATGCAAGCGCGCTTTGTTTTATCATTATTTTCATTTTAATCGATTATTTTAGTACAAATTTAAAACAGCAATATACCAATACTATCATATTCATTTATTTTCCGTTAAAATTGATCCGGATGGCTTCTTTTTTGAATTTCGCTATTTCTGGCACTTCTTTTCCAGTTCTTGCTCAATTAATAATTTTTTGCGGGCAAGGATTTAATATATAAATATATGCATGCATAAATAAGCAGAACGTTTAAAGAGGGATCTGTATGGATAGCATAATTAGGTCTGCCCTGGGAAATAAGGAGGCTGAAAAACAGCCTGCGGCTGATGTGATGGACAATGAGTCCATCAAGATTGCTGTGATCGGAGTAGGTGGTGCGGGAAACAATACCATAAACAGGCTGATTGCAGCAGGTGTGAAAGGTGCTGAGCTGTATGCAGTCAACACCGATAAACAGCACCTCAATGTGATAGACCCGCGCGCCAAGAAGATCTTGATTGGGAAAAGCATAACGCGTGGCCTTGGTGCGGGTGGTTATCCAGAGGTTGGTGCCAAAGCAGCAGAGGTTGACAGAGCAACACTCGAACGCGAGCTTAGCGGTGCACATCTTGTGTTTATATGCTGTGGTATGGGTGGAGGTACTGGTACAGGTGCAGCCCCTGTGATTGCAGAGATTGCAAAGGATCAGGGTGCGATTACAGTCGGTATGGTGACCTACCCATTTGCTCTTGAAAGGTCAAGGAGGATAAAGGCAGATGAGGGAATTGCACGCCTAAGAAAAGTCTCAGACTCTGTGATTATACTCGATAACAACAGGCTTGTTGAGCTTGTCCCGAACCTACCAATAAATGATGCATTCGCAGTTGCAGATGAGATACTTGCAAAGGCTATAACAGGCCTTGTGTGGACGATTACACAACCGAGCCTGATTAACATAGACTTTGCAGATGTACGCGCAATTATGGCAGATGGTGGTGTAGGGTTCATTGCAGTGGGTGAAGGCAAGGGCCCGGACAGGGTGCGCGGTGCAGCAGAATCAGTGCTCAAGAACAGGCTTCTTGACGTTGATTTTGCGGGTGCAAAGGGTGCGCTCATACACATAAGTGGTGGAAGGGACCTTACGCTTGGTGATGCAATCAAGGCAGGAGAGTTCATATCTGAGAAGATGGATGACAATGCAAATGTGAAATGGGGTGCAAGATTGATCCCGAATTATGATGGCAAGCTAGAAATCGTTGCAATAGTAACCGGAGTAACAGGAGCAAGCATTATGGGAAACTTTGGTGAAGATGAAAAGGACAAAGGGCCAGTAAGAGATATTGAAGTAATCGGCTAAGTACTTTGAGCGGTGGTTTCAGGGGCTGCAAGGGCCTTTTATGGCCCTTTTTAGTTCATTTTTTTACTTGTGGTGAGGTGTTTCTATATGGAAATGGATGCATACGGAGCAAAGATCTCCGTTGTTGGTGTAGGTGGTGCGGGTTGCAACACTATTAACAGGCTCACTAATCTAGGTATAAAAAGTGCGGAAACGATTGCACTAAACTCTGATAAAATGCACTTGAATATAACTAATGCACACAAGAAACATATTTTGGGATACTCATTGACAAAGGGCTTGGGATGTGGTGGCTTTCCTGAAGTAGGTATGAAAGCTGCAGAGTGTGATAAGGAGAAAATTCGTGAGCTGCTCGAAGGATCAGAGCTCGTGTTTGTAACGGCAGGAATGGGTGGTGGTACTGGGACGGGAGGTGCCCCGGTAGTTGCACGCATTGCAAAAGAGATGGGTGCATGTGTTATTGGTATGGTTACTTTTCCGTTTGCGCTTGAGCGTGCCCGCTTGAAAAAAGCATTATGGGGCATTTCTGAGCTCAGGAAATCTGCGGACACAGTTGTGCTGATAGATAACAACAAGCTTGCATCATATGTGCCTGACCTTCCTGTTGATAAGGCATTTGCGCTTGCAGATGAGATAGTTTCAAATGCAGTGATGGGGATTTCAGACACTATACAGTATCCGAGTCTCATAAACATAGATTTTGCAGACATAAAAGCGCTGATGGAAAACAAAGGGCTAGCAGTAATCTCTATAGGTGAAGGTAGTGGTGGCAATCGTGTTGAAGATGCCATAAAAGATACTCTTAAGAATCCACTTCTCGAAGTGGATTATACCGGAGCAAACGGTGCGCTTATACATATAAGTGGTGGAGATTCTCTTACGCTTGGTGATGCAACAAGGATTGGAGAAGGTGTGAGTAAGTCTTTTGATGACAATGCAAATATTCTGTGGGGTGCACGCGTAAACCCTGAGCTACAGGATCACATAATAGTAACCGCAATAATAACAGGAGTAAAAAGCAGGATTCTTGATGAGACATTTGTACCAGATCTTCAGTATACAAAAAAAGCTGAGCATATTGAGAGTCTTAGCACAATTTAGTTTCTTATTTTAATTTTATGGATTTAAACTATTTTAATGCAATTAGTTAGTAAGGACATATCAAAAGCAGTTGGCATAACAAAATATTTCCTATCACTTCCAAGCTCAAGATACATATTTGTCATTCTTTGTGCACTTTCCATTGTTTTTGCACTTGCATTTGCATACATGACCCAAGTCAGCATAGTACAAGCATTGCTCTCCTCCTTTCTCCTCATAGTCTTTCCGGCAACATTGGCAGCATTGATTTTCAGGCTTACTCGTGGTATTCTTCTGAAACGCTCTATGTTTCTTATGTTTATTGCATCTTTCCTTTATATGATAGTATATTTGGTATACTTTTACACTAAGGACATCAACATAATAATACTTGGCTACTCGATCATATTCCTTATTGTCTTCATGTGTTCTTACTATATATTTAGGCTCAAGTATTCAGGAGTAGTGCTATCAATAATACAACTTTTCTTCTTTTCTGTTATGCTTTACTACCTTGAATTAATAACCTCCTCCCCAAAAGATATGCTGCTGAAGCTTTCCGTTGCATCGTTCATCTTGAGCGTATTCGCTTACATATTGATATACCTTATAAATGCACCACTCAAGCGGGCATTCTCAATACCAGGTATGCACGCATTCTCCCTATTTGCATCCCAATGGCTATATGAGTCAAAAGATTTGGAGAAGGAGTTTGACCGCATAGGTACATATGTAAATACATATGTTGATGCACTACTGATAAAAAACAATGATGGAAAGTATCTCATAACCATACCTCATGTGCACTTTGGACCGTTTGGAAACCTTGGCGGTAGCGAGTTTACATACCTTATATCCAGTTCACTTGAAAAGAATAAAATAACAGATGGTGTTGCAGTTTTGCACGGTGCATGCACACATGATTATAACCCTACTACAAGCAAGCAATTGGCTAACTTAACTTCCCCATTGAAAGAATTCATTGCAAACGCAGAACTTCATAAGCCGAAAGTTTGCTTTGTCAAAACCACCCATGGCAAGGCAATAGCATCACATTTGGTGATCAATAGTTCCGTGCTTAGCACCTTTTCACGCTACCCGTATACCACAGAGGATATGGATTTTGGGCTTGGGTTGCTTCTCAGAGAAATTGGCACAAAACGGTTTGCTACATGTATGATTGCAGATGAGCACAATTCAGAAACTGGAGAGATAACACAATTCCTTGTTGGAACCCATGAGGCGGATGAGTATGTAAGCTCAATGCGCGCATTTATAAATAGCCATTCAAAGCTCAAAATGGAAAATGCCAGGTTTGCATTCAAAAAACTAAATGATGAGAAATATCAAACATATGGTGTGGTAGGGAAGAATGGCATCTCACTATTCTGCATTATCACCCGCTCCAACTCTGTGCTTTATGTGGTTTTTGATTCGAACGGTATAACCAATACGGCCAAATCGTACCTCGAGAAAAAGCTGTCTAAATACTTCAATAATATAGTAGTGATGACAACTGACACTCATACATTGAATAAGGTAAGCGGCATTGTAAACCCTGTAGAAATCGAAGATGTGGTTTCACTTGAGGATGACTTAACAGAAGCAGCGAAATATCTTCTTGCGCATGCATCCTCTTTTCAGTACTCTGCAAAAACAATACCAGTTCGTGTAAAAGTTTTTGGCCAGGCACAGTCCCTAAAGCTCATTGGTACGATAAATGCAACAATCTCAATATTAAAGCTAATTCTTCCCCTTATTCTTCTTTTCAGTGCCCTTATTACCCTTTGGGCTCTTTCCCTTCTCTGAGTCGGTCTTGCCTATCTCAAGTTCCTTTTCAGATGTTTCCTTCTCTTCCCCAGCTACAGTTTCTTCCTTGAAAGCCTCCTCAACCTTGTTTGCAGCATCTTTGGTTCCCAACATCTTGAGCACGTTTAGTGCGATAAGCTTGTATACGAGACTCAGTGATTTCCTACCTTTATTGTTGCAGGGGACAACTAGATCAATATACCTTGCAGAATTGTCAGTATCAACGAGCCCGATTATGGGAATCCCCCTGAACGAGGCTTCCTTCAATGCCTGTATCTCTGTACGCGGGTCAGATACAATAATAAGATGCGGCTCAAAAAAGTGTTTGCTTTTAGGGTTTGTTAGCGTGCCAGGTTGAAACCTTCCTTCAACAATTCTACATCCTATAAGGTTGCAGAACTTTTTCGCAGCATCTATTGCATATATACGTGATGCCACCACAAGTATCTTATGTGGGTCATACCGTGCAATCATCTCAGATGCCGCTAATATCCTTTGGTCTATCATCTCAAGGTTCATCACATAAAGTTTGTCAGGACGCACTTTGTATATGAAATTCTTCATATATGGCGTTTTTAGCCTTGTACCTATATGTATCCCAGATTCCATATATTCCTCTTGTTTTGTTAGCATTTATTCACCTCAAAGCATCAATTGCTATTCTTAAACATGCCAAACTTTAATAAATATTAGTAAGCCAACCAGAGGGGGAAGTATCCCCCTCTAGTTTCCTTGGGATTCCTGACTCCCCCTCTAGGTGAGTGGGATTCCAGCTACCCTCG
>JBMFNT010000006.1:8636-34077 GCA_049970015.1 Candidatus Micrarchaeia archaeon | reverse complement strand
CCTCTACATCATCTTTCTTTCCTATAACAAGCACATCTGTTTTTAGCTTTATCTCATAACCTGCCTTGTGCATTACCGCAACCATCTTTTCCTGGGTAAGCTCAACATCACCTTCTGGTATTGCATCAAATGTATTGCTTCCCCTGCATGGTGTGCTCAATCTGTATCTCATAATATCACCCTATGATTTGTGGTCATCAACCTCTGGTATTGTGTCAAATGTGTTGATTCTGTATCTCATGATATCACCTTATGAATGCTCATATACATACCAAAACCTCTGGAAAAATGCTACAATGGAAAGTAATCCACCCGCAGAAAGCAAGTAAAGCGAGTATAATGGATTGTAAACATAGATTATAAGTGAAGCAAATATTAGCAACACGCGCGGTGCCCTCTCAAATACACAGCCCATCTTTGAAATTTCTTCCTGCTTGAGAACTTTCCTATGGTCTGCATACGCCTTAGAGAAAGATGTTAGGAATGTACCAAAACATAGGAGCAGAAGTATTGAGAGCTGGCCGAGCCATTGGTATGGCCATACAAGTGTCATCATTGCAATAAGTATAAACATTTCAACTATGCGGTCGATCATACCATCCAGGTATGCGCCAAGTGGGGTTGCCCTTCCCTGTGCACGCGCAACCATTCCATCAAGCGCATCAGCTGCAAATGCAAACCCAACAAATATGATACCAATAAACAGTTCGCCGGAATATATAGAGTATGTGGCTACAGCAGCAAATAAAAGTGAGGCCACTGTTATCATGTTAGGGTTGATTCTTGCTGTGATTGGCTTCATAGAAATAATTAGTTATAAAATGTTAAATTCCTTCTTCAAATAGGTAGGTGATAACATTGTTCAAAATCTCCTTAGTATGCTCCCACCCACATTGATATTTGAAGTTTTCCTGTAATTTTAAAAGTGCTGGCAAGGCCCGTCTATCTTTTAGGTGTTTCAGTGCAAGTATTGAATGGAGAACAACTGTCTCATTATCAATGTTATAACGCATCAGGGATACTATGTGATCCACAGCGCGCCTATCATTAAGACCTGCAGCTGCTGATACAAGAAGCAGGGAAACATCAACATTTCCTTCTTTTGATAGCGCAGAAATCACAATATCTGATGTCCCTGGGTCTAATGCCTCACTTAATACATATGCCGCTGCTCTGCGTATCAGAGGCTCTTTGCTTTCAAGACATTCCTTTATCCTTGCAAGCTCATGTTTGGGGATCTGCTGTTTAACTCGGACCTCTAACCCAAGATCCTTTATTGAGTTATATGCTCTCATAAATTGTTATAGGGTTGTATAGTATAAAAACATTTTGGAACGCTCGGCCTGGACGATTATCATTACTTGTCAAAAGCTTATGAATCAGGCAGGCACTGTTTCTATCCTGTACTTGGGCCTAACTGTAATTTCACTATCTGGGTAGTGGCCTGTGTACTTGCCAAAAGCTTATGAATCAGGCAGGTACTGTTTCTATCCTGTACTTGGGCCTAACTGTAATTTCACTATCTGGGTAGTGGCCTGTGTACTTGCCAAAAGCTTATGAATCAGGCAGGTACTGTTTCTATCCTGTACTTGGGCCTAACTGTAATTTCACTATCTGGGTAGTGGCCTGTGTACTTGTGATATAGGTAATGTGCAGTGTATGCAATCATTGCCCCGTTATCGCGGTTGTACTCATTTCTTGGCACGCCAAACTTCACATTGTTCTCATCGCACATTGCCCGCACCATCTGCTGCAACCTGGCATTTTGTGCTACGCCACCACAGAGCAGAACCTCTTTTCGTTTTGTCAGCATGAGAGCACGCTCTGCAGTCTCGCACAGCATTGCAAACGCATGCTCCTGAAAAGAAAATGCCACATCTTCCTTTGGATGAGTTTTCAGAAGTTCAATGCTTTTTGTAAGAAGTCCTGAGAATGCAGCATCCATTCCTTTCACAGTATAAGGCATTTCTATATACTTCCCAGATTTCGCAATCTGCTCTATCATACTTCCATGTGCATGCTCTAGGTGCATCCCACGCGCAAGCATATCTATTGCATTGCCCAGCCCTATATCTAATGTTTCCCCTAACACTACATATCTATTATCTTTTTTTACGAGTAACTGTGTATTGCCTCCACTCACATAAATCACGAGCGGATCTTCCATATTACATTCAAACTTTCCTATCTCAATGTGTGCAATGCTGTGATGAACAGGAATTACTCTCGCACCGAGAAGCGAAGATATCATTACTGCACCTGTACGGGATATGCGCAGGCACTGTGCCATTCCAGGCCCTTTTGAGTATCCAATGAGTGATATATCTCTCTTGTCAATGCCAGCATTTTTTAGTGAATCAGACAGCACTTCATAAAAGTTTAGGGAATGGTGTTCTGCAGCATCTGATGGTTTCATCCCACCAAACATCTGAGAATATGTTTTAAAGCTGTTTGAGAGCACCTTCCTTTCTTTCTCATCATAGATGCCTATGCCAAGCGTGTGCGCAGTACTCTCTATTCCCAGACATGCCATCAACTCACCATCACATATATTGAAACTGCATTTATTATTGTGTGAAGAAAGATTGCAACCTTTAAGTCTTTGCTTAACTTAAAAGTAATGTACAAATAAATGCCTAGTACAAATGCTCCAAGAATTTCGATATAAGAACCGTATGTGACATGCGCTAATGCAAACACCAGGTTTGCTAGTATTGGATGGATGTACCTGGGAAGGAATGAGCGAAAGAATACCTCTTCTGCAATCGGGCCTAGTGTAAGTGCATAAAATAGTATATAAGAAGGGAGAGAGGTTATCTTTTCAGCAACGGTGGCAGAGTCATCAACACCAAAGTAAGATGATGCGTAAGAAAGTAGGAACACAAGTATAACAGCAGGTATAAGAAATGCAAATGAAAGTACTAGCGCACGTATGATGCCCCCACCAAGCCCAATCTCATGAACTATATCCCTTTGCCCTGAGCGCACAAGAACATAGATGGGAAACACAAGCATCAGGAAGGATAGCAGGATTGGTGTGAAGTACGGTACGTATGCCATAAGCACCGAGAAAAGCATTGCAAAGAATAACAGGAATAGTACACATGCCTGCCTGCGCAGCATCCACACAGCTGCAATCGCAAGCGGGACTGAAAATATGAATATGTTATATTTAGAGAACCATGCAAATGCTGCGGATGCCAAAACCACAATGCAAGATACAAGAAAAGAGAGTAATTGCCTCTTGTGTTCGTATATGAAGCAACTACTGTTTTCTTTTTTCATAATAGCCGCACTTTCCGCACGAGTACCTATCCTTGTGCTCTGCAAGCTTAACCCCGGCACCGCACCGCGGACAGTCACGCCCTTTCTTATACACACGTGGTTTTTTCTTTTTTTCTGCCATACGCATTAACCTCTCAAGAACAGTAATGCTGTATTACCCCTATTTCTTCTCCCCTTCAGCCTTTGTCTCCTCCTTCCCTTTTCCCAAAGATTTTCTTGCCCTCTCGATAAGGTGCTTTCGCTCAATGGCCATATCTTTCTCTGATTTGTATACTTTTGCACGGCCATAACACATCTTCATACCGAAAGGCTGCCTTATATAATCAATGATTATGAGAGATTCATCCACATTGAGCGCCTTAGCAACCTCTTTTATGATCATTGCCCTGGAGGGGGTTTCTGCATCATGCTTTACCCTAAAAGTGATTTCCACCCTGTTGAACAAAGGGTTTATTGTTTTATTCTCAATCTCAAGGTCCATCTTAAACACCTACTTGCCGACACGTGTTAATATCCTTCTGCCAAGCGCTTCAAGGTAATCAACCTCTTTGCCAGGCTCAACCTCCGAAAGCATATCCTCAGGTATTGCAATATCGAAAGATTCATATGTTGATGTGTCCATTATCTGTGCACTGCTACCACTCACTGTAATGACCTGGCCACGCTTACGCTCTATCACCGGGACTTCTACATCATCATCCACAGAACCGAATAATGTACGCTTTTGCGAATCGAATATACCTATGCCGACCACACGCATTTTTGCTGACCCGTGCTTTCCAGGTTTTGAAGACTCTACCTCAACAACCTTACATGGCTCACCATCTATCATCACATACTTTCCAGGCTTAAGCTCTTTCATCGTGGAAAACGTTGTGCTCATGTCTAATCTTAAGTTAAAAAAGTATTATAAATAAAATCCATATGTGATAGATGCACACTGCCATCTTATGGACATGGGAGATTATGATGTGAAAGGTTGTAAACTGGAGAAGATTGCAAACTGCAGTTATGACCTGGAATCAAGCTTGAGAGCAATCAGCATGAAAAAGGAGTTTTATGATAAGCTGTATTGCGTAATTGGTGTAAGCCCCCAGAAATGTATGCTGGATAGGAATATCTGGCAAGTAAATGAACTGCAAAAGATAATTGAAAATGAATATGTGGTTGATGGAATTGGAGAGATAGGTCTGGACTTCTACTGGGCTGGTGATGAACTAAAGAAAAGAATGCAGAGAGAGGGTTTTATGAGGCAAATTGCTATTGCTGAAGAGTTTGAAAAACCACTGGTTATACACTCGCGCAATGCTGTAAAGGAATGCATAGATATGCTTAGCAAGTTTGATTATGGTGTTATGTTTCATTTTTACAGTGGGAGTGTTAATGATGCTATGGAGATTATAGATAGGGGATGGTACATATCTATACCACCTGTCAAAGGGAAAGAGAGAGAGAAGGTAATTGAGAGTGTAAATATATCAAATCTTGTTGCTGAGACTGATGCACCATATGTCGGAAAAACCCCTGATGATGTGATAAGGTCAATAAGTATAATTGCAGAAGTAAAACAAATGATGGAAAGGGAAGTTGAGATTATCACTTCAAGAAACGTGCTTGATTTCTTCAGGTGCTCTTCATAGTTTTTCTATCAGATTGGCAACTTTATCGCCCATATTCTTTAGAGAAAGTATTACAAAGCCCAGGTCTTCCTCAGGTTTTATGATTGCAAGCACGATTGCTTGATCACCGGCGCGCACCATAACCAGCCGGCCACTGCTTCCACCGAACATTACATATTGCACATCACCCTTTCCAAAGCTGGATGATGCGGAAACTGATTTCTGCATTGCGCGTGCGGTCATTGCGGCCACATGCTCAGAATCTATGCCTTCTGGCATCCGAGAGCTTATAACGAGACCATCCTTACGCAATATCATCCCGCTTTGTATCTTCCCACTTGCTATCATCTCATCAAGGACTTGGTCTATATCGCTCTTGCTTATACCCTTCAGTGATTTTAGCTTGACTATGCGGTTGGCCTCAAGGGCTACTGGAATATCTGTTTCCTCGACAAATCTTTCAAACGCCCACGGTCTCCACTCAGGTGGTATTGTAGAAACTGAAGATGGTTCAACATAATCCTGCTTCTTCAGGATATTCTGTATTGTTGATTTCCATGAAGGCCATAATGAGAGAATGTCACGTTTCTTGCGAAGGTTGAATATTACATTAGACAGGTTTGTGTCTATGCGTGCAATCTCACTCCGTATGGCATCGATTTCATCAAGCTTCAATGTGCGTAATCTTTCTTTCAGCCTGTTAATGCCCGGGGCGTAAAGAAATTCCATCTCATCATACGGGTACAGCCCCTTTCCCTTGCACTCATCGGCAAGCGCCTTTGCATTGGATACCTTCTCCTCCAAGCGCGCTATACTTTCTCCGAACTGTTGCACAAAAAGAAGCTTCTTCTTGAGCTCTTCCCCCATGCTGTTTAGCATGTCAACCATTGAGAGAAGGTCCTTCTCATCAACGCCTCCTTTCTCAATCTCATCCATGAATACATCAATGTTGATTTCAGAAAGGCGCCTGGTATATTCGCTCACTTCAAGACCAAAGCCTTTCGCACGAGTTATATTCTTAGATATTTCTGTGAATAGGGTGTTTATCTGCTCCACAGCGTTGACAGACAGCTTGTACTTTGATATAAGGACCTTTACTGAAGACTCCACCTGCCCATAGAACTCAACAAACTCCTTTAACTTCTGGTATGCCTCTTCAACTGGAAGCTTGGAAATCTCAAGCGATCTGCTCTCATTGTTCAAAGATACAAAGCGCTTTTCATACTGCGAAACATCTATCCCGTAGCTTTTTGCCTCATCAAGCAGTACAGGTATCTCGGAAGTATACCTCTTAATTTCGTTTTCATAGTTTGAGCATTCAACCTCAAGTGCAACCACCTTCCCCAGCACTTCCTGTAGATGTTTCATCTTCTCGCTTATTGTTGGGATAAGCTCGGCCGCCTTGTCATACTTACCTGTATTTATGTTCTCCTGTAGATGTGAGAGTAATGTCTCAGTAGAAGAGATTATCTTCTCACTGCGCACTATCTTTTTCTCGTGCAGCTCCATTGCAACAGATTCAAGCTCATGTTTAAGGTCATCAAGCCTTCCCAAGAATCCTTCCTTAAGCGAAACACCACACTTCTCGCACTCTTCATGTGCAAGGCTTGTCATGTTGCCGCAGACTGGGCATGGAAACCTTGAAAGTCGCAAGTGCTCAACTTCTGATATTTTATTTTGTATTGAGCTTGCCTCCTTCCTCAATTCCTGCAATAACTCGGCAAGATACCTCTTTGCACCATCATACCCTGCTGATTTTATCACATCATTATACTTGTCTGCCCTGCCACGCCAGTCAACCCATTCAAAGCCTATGTCATATGACTTTGCCTTCCTGTATATCTGTTCAATGTGACTTATTTCATCCTCAATCTCACCACGCATCTTAGAAACTATTGTTTGTAGGTTTATACCCACTGAAAGCTGCTCGTGTAGGGCAGTATATTTCTTCCTTACATGCTTGCTCATGTATGCTTCCGCTTCATCAAGCTTGCCCTCGTTTACCATCTTTTCGGCAACTTCCAAAACCTGCATAAACTCCTCAACATTCCCTGCTGGAAGCGTAATGCCTGACACCTTTGCATCTTCCTCAAGCTTAAGCAAGGACATACGCATCTTATCAAGCTCCTCCTTAAGCTCCTTCTCCACCACTACCTTTCGAACACCTACTATTGTTGGTGCACGGAAATACCTTGGGCCTAGTATAATCCCTTTCACCACATCTGATGTTATGAAATATAGGGAGAAGAAACCTATTGAAAACACCAATGTACCGACAAGAAGACTGTTATTGCTCGCAAGTATTAGTAGTATATTCTCGCCAACCGGTTCACCTGCACTCCTTATGACATAGAAACCAACCACAAGTGATATTACCGCAAGTGCAAACAGTTCAAGCCTGCCTTTTCCTCCATGCCCAGCAACCCTGTAAAGCGCCTCCTTCAATGACTCATGACGGCCCATGCTAATAAAAACACTATATACAATCCTGACCAGCGTGACAAAAAGGTATAGAATAAGCAATGTTATGAACACAGTAATGCTTATTGCAAAGCCAAACCCGATATACTGCCTAAGAAAGTTGAGCGTGCCATAGAATATATTCTGGAATAAAACATATGGGCCAAAAGACTCAAGCTCAAGAATACGAATTGTCCCTGAGGGGTATGTTATTGCGCCAACATCATCTGCCCAACCATTTGATGATGTTTCCACCTCATACGCAATGTCTGCCTTGGTTTGCTCTACTTTCTTGAAAGAAACTAAGTATCTTGCAGTTATTGGCACAGAATCTGAGACATACTTGGGCGGCGTTATAAACGTAATGCTTGCCCTGCTTGGCGCAAAAGATTGAGGTATGGGTTCATCAATTTCTACAACAGCATTCTCGTCATATGAAAATGAGGTTTTTGAGATTATTTTATAGGTTGTGTATGCATCAACATACTGTGATTCTGTCTTCTGCGTGTCAAGCTGATACATGTCTTCAATTGACTCAAGCATTATAAGAGTCCTTTCAAGTTCTGTTGGAGAGCAGAGAAGGTTTGTGAATATATCATTTGAAAGCAGTTTATTAATTGAACCTACCAGTGTATCACGACCCGTGAGAATGCTTTCAAGTTCTGCTTGTGAGAGGCTGCTTTTTGATGCGATAAGCGTCCTGAACCTCAGTGCATTTTCCCTTATGTTTGAGATGCCTACCGAGAGTTCATAAATGGATGCATTAAGCCCAGGATATTTGTTGAGACCATTGTTGCACCTTACCTTTGCTGCACAGAGGTTATGGCATTCCTCAACACTGCCACATGGGATAACCTCATCTATAGCATATGTACACTGCGGAACAAGTGTTGCTACCAGTGTAAGCTGATTGTAATATTCTTCTGCCTTTTGCTCATTCCTTACATAATATTTCTGCGGTGCAAACGAGGGGTTTCTGGTCATGCCTTGTATATATATCTCCCTTTTCATTTTGAACCCATCCAGTGTCTCTGGTTTATATGAATAATACCATTCATCAGGTATTCCATCCTTATCTATATCAGAGGTCTTTGATGATTCGAGCATGGCTTTCTTCTGTGGCAATGGCAGCGTCTTCTCAAAACAACCCGCCAATGCAATAGCGAGCAATAGTATGAACATGAAAACAAATTGCTTACTCTGCATGAGTAAAACATCGATTGGAATGTTTAAATACATTATAAACCCTTATTATAGTGGCGGATAGGCTGGGAGGGAAGAGGTCTCCTGTAACCGCAAATCCTCTTTATGGCGGGGCCGAAAAGCCAGGTGAGGAAGCATGTTTATTGCAAGGCCTCCCTGCCCAATGTGGATCTCCTGCCTTGCGCGGCGGTTCGCATGACAAACCGGGTCAGGCCGGAAGGAGCAGCCCTAAGTCTTGCGTTCCGTGCCGCAAGCCAACAGGAGGGAGTTGGCTGGGAGGGTACCCTTACAATAGGTATGTTTTCAAGCCTGGTGAATCCGCCACGTGTTTGGATGGCTCTTTTTCCTTAAATAGGAAAAGAAAGATACTAATGTGCTGGGGTCGCCTAGAGGTATGGCGCAAGCCTGCTAAGCTTGTGGGCAATGCCCGCGTGGGTTCGAATCCCACCCCCAGCGTACCTGCAAAACCTTAATATAAGTTTATGGTGTCTATTTATGCATGATGAAACAGATAACTGTGGTTGTAGATAACCGAGTAGGTGCCCTTGCAGACGTGACTGAAGCGATAGGAAGAAGCGGTATAAACATAATATCCATCTCTGCACAGGGGTTTGACAAGACAGGGGTAATAAGGCTGCTGACCGCTGATGTGAACACAGCATTGAACGAATTAAGCCGTGCTGGATTTAATGCAACAGTCAATGACATAATAGTGCTGAAACTGCCTGACAGACCAGGTGAGCTTTACAAGGTTGCAAAGAAGCTGTCAAAGGAAAAAATAAACCTGAGAGCGGTATACATAATCGGCAAAGAGAATGACAAGACTGTTGTGGCGATAGACCCAGAGGATTACAAGAAAGCCGTCACACTATTCTCTCAACAATAACAATTCCATTCTCATTTTTTATTCTGAATTCACCATCAACGCTCTCGAGTGGGTTCTTTACTGAGTAGGTTGTTGGTAGGAAGCAGATGTATGATTCAGATATTACTATTTCATTGCCATTGTAAAGTGTCAATGGTAATCGTGTGTAGAATGTTCCAGAATAACCATCTCCATTTATGTATGCTTCCATAGCCCTGCTTGAAATCATCTCGCATGTGCGCTCCATAAAAAGTAATTCTGAGTTTCTGTTCCACTGATCAGCCTGTGCCATAATAACCGAGAAAATGAGCATAAATAACAAAGATAATGCAGTAAGTGAAAGCAGAAAATCGAACACAATCTGCCCATTTGCAAGGTATGTCATAAGCATCACTGAACATTTATGCGCACGGTTATCTTTTCATACTCTCCAGAATCGGATTTTAGGGTTATGTTTCCAGATGTCAAAATTGGTTGATTGGAGCTGAATGACAATTTGAGAGGTGTGCTCTTTCCTGGACCAATACTCCTCAATGTCCAATCCACTGCAAGGCCTGCCTGCCTAAGCTTGTCATCCATCTCAACTTTTATGTGCGACTCTGAAAATCCTGGGTTCATAACTGCTACCTCCTTCTCAGAAGCGTCACCAACCTTCTGGTCAAAATAAATGATAACCCTGTCAACTGAAAGAGATGGGTTCTCAGTAAGGAATACATATCCGTTGTGGGATATTGAGTACACATCATAATCACCTGGCCTGAAGTTAAGGTTGCTGGTAATCGGGATATCAAACTTCTGAGGGATGTCCTTGACACCATACTTATGCTCGAGTCGTATGTTGACTATTCCATCATAGGCATAAGATTCATTGCTGATCACTGTATCCGGAATATGTAGAGTTGTCCTCAATATACTGCCTGGGCCTCCGCTGTATGCCATCTTTGCGTTCATGCTAAGCTGTGTCAGGCTGTTCTCTGTCATCTTTGACGCCAGTGCATTCTGCATATCCTCAAATGCCGAGCGTGAGGTCACCAAGAGTACGCCCAGAACAAGTAGTGCCACTGAAAGTATTGATATAAGCTCTATTGATGATTGGCCTCTGTAGAAACGCATATGGTATGAGATATGTAAGTAAAAATAAATAGTTAATGTGGTCCTAAATAGTAATATGATAATGAGCAATATAGAGATTGAGAAGGCTATAAGGAACGGTGAGATAATACTCCAGGGGTTTGAGAGTGAAAACCTTGGGCCTGATAGTATAGATATACGGCTTGGCAACAAACTCCTTATCGCAAAAAAGACAGGAAAAATTGTTGATCCGAGAGTTGAGATTGGTATGGAATTTGATGAAATATATCTTGATGATGGGCCCTATGCTATAAAGCCTGGAGACTTTGTGCTCGGAAGCACATATGAAAAGATTGGTCTGTCAAGAAACATTACTGCACAACTGGAAGGCAGGTCATCAATAGGAAGGCTGGGAATAGTTGTACATATGACTGCTGGCCTTGTGCACGCTGGGTGGGGGTACAAGCAGCCATCTACACTGACACTTGAGATTTCTTCAGTAAACCCCAACCCAGTATACCTTTATAACAAGATGAAAATTGCACAGATCTCTTTCATGAGGCATGGAACTCCTCCAGAACATGGATATGATGATAATAGGAATAACAAATATTCTGGGCAGAAAGGGCCTCTACCATCAATGATACACAAGGATTTTCAGTGATTTATTCCACAGGTTCAAATGCTGATATAGGAATAACAAATATTCAGGGCAGAAAGGGCCTCTACCATCAATGATACACAAGGATTTTCAGTGATTTATTCCACAGGTTCAAATGCTGATTTTGGTGCACCGCACACTGGACATTTCCAGTCATCTGGGATTTCATCAAACAGAGTGCCTGGGTCTATCATAGAATCCGGATCTCCCTCATCCTCATCATAAACATATCCGCATACTGTACATCTATACCTTGCCATAATATCATGTTCTAGCAAACAATTATTTAATATGAAACCCATCAAATCCTATAATGCTTTCCGGATGACTATGAATAAATTGTGGCAGGGAAATTCAATCAATCCACAGTCTAATTTTTTGTTTGTAAAGAAAAGAAGAAAATCTCTACTTCTTGATTTCCTGCAACCGTTTATCAATTTGTTTTTCTGATTCCAATCTTTCAAAATCATAATCTCTTAAATCTATAAATTTCATGGGCTCCAAAAGATTTGGATGTACTTTCAGAATTTGGCGATACATTTCTTGACACAGTTTTCTATAATCAGGGTGGCCTTGTCTTGTTGTTCTTAACTCAAACAAATGGTATGCCTCACGCAGATTGAACTTTACATACCAACGCAGATTGTATGCAAAAGGCACACAATATTGTGCTTTCTCTTTTGATATTTTTGCTAAATCCAGATATAATTTGTTTGCATTATCTAATGCTTTTTTATATTCTCTATCACAACCTGCAAGTATTAAATCCTTCGGAATATCATAACCGAAATGCGTTGTTAATAACTGTCTTTCTTGTGTCAAAATTCTGTGTCTCTGTAAATCTCTATACGCCCCAAAATTACCTACCAATTCAAAAGTATAATCAGTATTTTCAAAAGCTCTAAACGGTTTGTGTCTCCTATTTGTTCTTACACCACAATACTCTGCTAGCAATTTCTTCCTCTCACCAACAGACATTTGTTTAACAATTTTTATTGCATCCGCAAGCGATAATCCAGATTTCAGATAACATATTTTTGATAATACTCTTATTTCAGCATCTTTATCATAATGGAGCAGAGTAACTCTTTTTTTGTCTTTTGTTATGCTATCACTCTGCGGATATTTTATTGTTTTTAAATAATCAACAGTAGCTTTCCCAAATTCGCTTCTGCTTCTTTTCACAAAGGATGGAAATACTTTATTCAACTCTATATAGATTTTATCTCCCAGGTTTTTTATTTCGTCTAAGTTTGATGCCTGCATCTTTATTAATAAATATTCGAATGCTCTACCATTACCGAATAAACCAACGTTTGTCAATGTAGATGCTGGAAGTAATCCTCTAATAGTATCACATGTTTTTGCTCTCAGCACAGCTTCAAAAGCCCTATCAGATAAGTTTTCATTGTTTGGCAATTTTTTAGCAAAATAATCTCGCACAATCCACAATAATTCAGAATAAGTATCAAACAAAAAGTCCATGGCATTAACATAATCATCAGCATATTTCGAAGCCATTATTTCAGAATCTCTGTAATAAGCATATTTTCCATTTACTTTTTTATTAAAATAAACATACCTGCTTGATTTTTCTAAAGGACTTATGCCAATTCTTGTGTCTTCCACAAACTTTGCTGCTAAATTTGAGATGTTTTCTAAGGCAACATGCGCTCCGCTCAACTCTGCAACAGAATCATGTCCAAACTGCACCAAAATTCTATCATAAAAATCTTCTGCTTTTTTTATTGCTGATAATTGATCATCAATATTATTTACGTTACCAACAATGTTTTTGAATTCTATGTCATTAAGAAAATCAGATAAAAATAGACTACGCAGATCCTTGTCAGACCTACTATATCTTGCAAATAAAGCACCTTTTACTACTTCTGGCAAATTAATCAATGCAAAAACATTTTCTGTTGTGTTAGTAAAAAAATGTGATAAAACTTTTTGTTCATCATCGCTAAACACTGTGACTACCTCCATTCAAAAGTATTTTCTTAAACTTATCTGCAAGATTGGAAAAATCGGATTTTGTATTTCCTCGTAAAGTCATCTCTTGCACACCTATTCTAATCCCGTTAGGATTAATAACGCTTTTGTCCCAAGGTAAAGAATTTTTATTAACTATAATATTATTCTTTTCTAATTTATTTGCAACCAATTGCCCACCACCTATTTTTGTAACATCTAATACAACTTGATGGCTTTGTGTAAACCCTTGTTTTTCACAACAAACATCAAAACCTAGTGAGCTTAGTTCTTGTGCAAAGTGTTTTGCATTCTCAATAACTTTTTTTCCGTAGTCTTTGTATTTTTCATCTAATAATATTGCAGTCATTAACAAAACGGGTAAACGGTGCAAGTGATGGTTTGAAACAATTCCTGGAAACACGAATTTGTCGAATTCTGTAAAATCTTTTGATAGAATTAATCCACCTTGTGGCCCAGGAAATGTTTTGTGTGTTGATGCAGTAACTATGTCTGCTCCTTCTTCAAATGGCTTTTGAAATTCACCTTGATAAACCAACCCAAAAACATGTGCGGAATCGTATACTATTTTTAATTCTGGAAACTCCTGTCTTATTTCTCTTATTGGTTCTGGAAATAAAAACATAGATTTACCTAAAACAATAAAATCAGGATCGATCTCTCTAATCATTTTTATGCTCTTATCAACATCGGAAACAAAAGGATTTTCATATGACTGTGGAAAATTTCTGATATCGTAGTTTAAAATTCTTCCTAAAGTACCCATTTTGTTATGAGTTATGTGTCCACCAGAAGGCAGAGAATTTGTTATAACCTTTCCAGTTTTCCTCAATGAGGAAAACACTGCCAAGTTAGCAATTGCTCCTGAAATCGGCCTGACATCACAAACTGATACTTTGAACTTTTTCTTAAAATATTCTTGGCATTCTTGTTCAATACAATCAATATATTTTGTGCCATTATAGTATCTGTTAAAAGGGAGGCCTTCAGCATATCTATGCATAAAATCATTTGAATAAAATGGCTCTACTTCTGTTAGCATTATATTTTCAGATGCTATTAGATTGATGCAGGAGTTGCGCCATGCATTTTGCTTGAAAATAATTTGCTTTACATCATCAAAAGTCAACACGAAATCGCCTAAATATAGATATAATATAGAGACTTTTAAAATTGTTGTTTAAGCACAAGTGCAGACAAATGCTTCTAATGTTATCCATGTTCTATCATGTCAATTGCTTCTTCAAACACTAATACATCTTCCTGTTTGGGTATGTATACCATTCATCAAATACCCTCAGGCATTGTGATCGGCCAACCTGTCTCTTTATTATATTTCCTTTGCATTGCTTATGGCAGATTATGTCCATGAACTTCCTGTCATCAAACCCAATCTTGCGCGCATCTTTCATCGAACATCCATAGAATACTTTACGTATCCGCGCCCACAGTATTGCACCCATGCACATAGGGCATGGCTCAGACACCGTATATATTGCACAATCTGAAAGGTTGAATCTACCTAGTTTTTTTGATGCCTTCCTTATTGCAACCATTTCTGCGTGTGCAGTAGGGTCCATTGTGTATAATACCATATTGTGCCCCTTTGAGATTATTTTACCATTTCTAACCAGAACTGCACCAAAAGGCCCACCATGATTGTTTTTAACACCTCTCAATGCTTCCTTAATTGCTTCATCCATAAATTTACTCATGGTATCAGATCTGCATGAACATTTTTATTTTGTTGTAATGAATTATAACTGTGATAATTTCAAGAAGGTTTAATATAAAAAAGCCATACAGCTACACAGACCTGCTCGGGCACATAGAGCGTGAGCTTAGGAAGATTACTGGTGGAGATATACTAAGGTATGCGATTGTTGATGTAAAGAAGAGGGCATTTGTGGTTGATGTGTCGTTTGTAAAGTGAGATGATAATAATGCCAAACCAGTTTGTTGTGGCACACATAATACCAACTGGTATAAAAGCAGAAGTGGGGGGATATGTTGGAGATGCAACACCTGCAACTAATATGATTGCATCAATAGCAGATAAGGTTATATCACACCCAAATGTAGTTAATGGGGTGGCACTCAACCTTGCAAAAAAGAATGTGCTTTATGTTGAAGGGTATACGCTTGATAAGTTTTTTAGAGGAGAGATTGAACTCAAGGAAGTTGAAAAGAATAGGATAGGGGTTGTGCTTGATTCTGGGATGGAAAAGGAAAGTTATGATCTTGCAATAAACACAATAAATACTATGAGAACTGTGGCAGGGATAGATATTATCGGAATTTTTGAAACGCAAGAAAATGTGGATGCGCGTGCTGTCAAGACACGTAGTGGTTCATTTGTTGGAGAGATAAGGAATGAGGATGTGCTGGTTGAGGCATGTTCGCGTGCAATCCAGAAAGGTGCAGATGCCATTGCCGTATCATTATCTATAAAAATAAACATGCGTGACCTGAAGGCCTATTTTGCAGGGAAAGGGGCAAATCCGTATGGTGGTACAGAGGCAATAATATCACACTTTGTGACAAAACAGTTTGGTGTACCGGCAGCGCATGCACCACTGCTCAGCAAGTATGAGATATATAAGGAAACACATAGCGGGATTGTTGACCCGCGTGCTGCAGCTGAAGCGATAGGGCCGGCATACCTGGGCTGTGTGCTTCAGGGGCTTGACAGGGCACCCAGGATAGTTAAGAATGGAGGGGATTTAAAAGTGAGTGATGTAGATGTGGTTGTGATGCCTTATGGATGTATGGGTGGTATACCTGCAATCACTGCAAGCGGGCACGGAATACCTATAATTGCAGTCAAGGAAAATAGAACACTTATGAACGTGACTCCTAAAAAGATGAGGATGAAAAATGTTATCATTGCAGATAATTACTGGGAGGTTGGAGGAATACTGGCCGCAATCAAGGAAGGGATTGATCCCGGAATGCTCAGAAGGCCTGTAAAAAAACTTTGGGGATTTGGATGAGTAAACCTGAATGGCTAAAGATAGACCTTCCAAACAAGGAGTATTACAAAACTAAAGAGGTGCTTGATTACGTCGGGGTTAATACAGTATGCAGGGAAGCAAAATGCCCGAATGTCAATGAATGCTGGGGCAAGAAAACTGCAACTTTTATGATTCTAGGGGATGTGTGCACACGTGGGTGTAAGTTCTGCAATACAAAAAAAGGGAGGGTTGGGAAAGCAGTTGATTTCGAGGAGGCTGAACGTATTGTAACAGCTACAAAACTATTGGGTCTAAAGTATGTTGTTATAACAAGCGTGGACCGCGATGACCTTCAAGACCTAGGTGCGGGGCATTTTGCAATGTGCATTAAAAAAATTAAAACAGAGACAGATGCATATATTGAGGTATTAACACCTGATTTTCAGGGAAAAAATGAATTCATTGATATGGTGTGCTCAGCTGGACCGGACGTTTTCGGCCATAATGTGGAATGTGTAAAAAGGTTGCAGGCACTGGTAAGGGATAGGAGGGCAAGCTATGAGCAATCACTCGGTGTGCTTAGACATGTGGCTGAAGAATATCCTGAAATGATTGTGAAGTCCGGGTTTATGGTGGGGCTCGGAGAGAATGATAAGGAAGTTGAGGAAACTATCAGGGATATTTTCAGTGTAGGGGCAAGGATGTTATGTATTGGCCAGTACCTTCAACCTACAAAAAAACATTATAATGTGGTTGAGTATATTAGTCCTGAGAAGTTCAAAGAGTATGAGCAGATTGCAAGAGAGGTTGGATTTAAGTATGTTGCATGCGGACCATTGGTAAGGAGCTCTTACAATGCACACATGCTTTTTATGGCCTAAAAGAAAAATGTTAGATTTGTTTTGTATATGTGAGGTAGTCAAGATCGGAAAGGAATGGTATCACTAAAAGTTCGTTATCAATGTATCCTACAGTTACTGGGCCAAAATACTTTTTTTTCACATTTAGAAATGAGTAATTATTATCGCCAAGAGTAAAATTGGCGCATATATTACCAAGTGTTATGGGTACTGAAAATAGGCTGCCATTTTTTATTTTTATGAGTCTTTTCGCTCCAACTATAATTTCATAATCTGGATCTACAAGCAGTATCCTGCTGTCTCCGCAAACACTCTTAGGTACATCAATACTCCAAGTTACACCATCCTTACTAGTATAACTGAACGTGCCTGGAACAAGCCTGCTACCAACACCTGGGTTAAGAGCTAATGTTCCGCAGTGGTACATATACGGCGGAGTCTCCACATGCCCTTGTACTAGTGCTTCCCCAAGCTCGTTTAGAGACAGTATTGACTGCCCCCTCTCCTTTGCAGCCTTGAATTGATACAGGAAAGGCCCTCTCTTGGTTAGACGGCTAAATTTCTTCTCATTAGATAATAGTTCACTCATGAATGTTTTTCAAATAGTGAATATTAAAAACATTTTGATTGAATTCAGTATATGCCACAGAAAAAGGTTTATGAAGGGAGTATTAACTATTTGCAGGTACTGGATGAAAAAGGAAATGTGGACAAAGGGCTTGAGAAAAAAACAGGGCTTAATAAGAAGGACCTTGAGATGATTTACAGATACCTTATCATAACAAGGGTTTTTGATGACCGTGCACTGAAGCTGCAGAGGCAGGGTAGGTTGCTTACATATGCGCCATGCCTTGGTGAGGAGGCAATATCTGTAGGCTCGGCATATGCACTAAATAAAGATGATTGGGTGGTTCCATCATACAGGGAGCAGGGAATGTATGCAGTTATGGGTGTGCCTCTAAAGTATATTTTTATGTATTTCATGGGGTTTGAGGAAGGGAATGCGCTTCCTGAGCAGTTTAACATAACACCTATAAGTGTACCTGTTGCAACACACCTGCCGCATGCTGTCGGGATAGGGATGGCGCTCAATTTTAAGGGTAATAAGAAAGTTGTTATAACATATACTGGAGATGGGGGAACATCTGAAGGAGATTTTTATGAAGCACTCAATTTTGCTGGGGTTTTCAATGTACCCGTTATTTTTATTGTCAGAAACAACCAGTGGGCTATATCAGTGCCAAGAAATAAACAAACGATTGCTGAGACTCTTGCACAAAAAGGCATTGCTGCAGGTATAAGATGTGTACAGGTTGATGGGAATGATGTGCTCGGAATGTACCTGGCATCTAAAGAAGCTGTAAATATTGCACGGAAGGGTGGCGGCCCAACACTTATTGAAGCTGTATCGTATAGACTTGGAGTGCACACAACTGCGGATGATCCGACTAGGTACAGATCACAGAAAGAGGTGGATGAGTGGAAAAAGAAAGATCCTATTGAAAGGTTCAAGAAATATCTTGAAGCAAAGAAAATATTAGATGAAAAATCTGAAGCAAAGATTCTTGAGGCTGCAGAAGCTGAAGTTGATAATGCTGTAAATGAAGCAGAGGCATACAGGACAAATTACAGAAACATGTTCAGGTTTGTGTACAAGAAAATGCCTGAAGAAATTGAGGACCAGGTTAAGTATCTTGAGATGTTTTTGCGGGGTGGGTGATTATGGTACTTGTCAACATGATCGAAGCAATCAACATGGCCCTTGCGCAAGAAATGAAACGTGATGAAAGGGTAGTGATCTTTGGAGAGGATGTTGGCAAAAATGGAGGGGTTTTCAGGGTTACTGATAGGTTGCAATCAATGTTTGGTGAAAAAAGGGTTTTTGATACACCACTTGCTGAATCTTCAATTGTAGGCATAGCAATTGGAATGGCATATGCTGGGCTTAGACCAATCCCGGAGATACAATTTGATGGGTTTACATACCTTGCATACAACCAGATAAATGCACATATGGCCAGAATGCGAAACAGGACACGTGGAAAGTATACCATGCCAATAGTTTTAAGATTTCCCTATGGTGGAGGGGTTAGGGCGCTTGAGCTGCACGCTGAACCGAATGAGGGGATGTATGCCAACATACCTGGATTAACGATCGTAATACCTTCAGGACCTTATGAGGCAAAAGGATTGCTCGCAAGCGCAATTGAATGTGATGACCCTGTACTTTTCATGGAGCACAAAAGATTGTACAGGGCATTTAAGGAAGAGGTGCCAGAGGAAAGGTACACTATCCCATTATCAAAATGTAGGGTTGTCAGGGAAGGAAGAGATGTGACACTGGTTGCATGGGGTGCTATGGTAAGGGTGTGCGAGAATGCTGCAAAAGAGCTACAAACAAGTGATGGAATACAATGTGAGGTTATTGATGTACGTACAATCAAACCGCTGGATTCAAACACAATCATTAATTCTGTAAGTAAGACCGGGCGTTTAGTGATAGTACAGGAGGCCATGCAAAGCTTCAGTGCATCATCTGAAATATCTGCACGCATATGTGAAAATGCAATATTTAACCTAAGAGCTCCTATCAGGAGGGTTACTGGGTTTGATGTTCCGGTTCCACTGCCGAAGCTTGAGGAATATTTCATACCAAATGAAGCACGTGTAAAGAGTGCTGTAAAAGATGTTATGAGATACTAAACTGAGTGTGTCCAGATGAAACAATCATACATGAGCGGGATTGCTTTTGGGATCACATCAGGTGTGATAACAACACTCGGGCTGATAATGGGACTTAAGGAGACAACTGGGAGCGCAGTTGTAGTTATTGGAGGAATACTGATAATAGCTGTATCAGATGCATTGTCTGATGCCATGGGCATGCATCTTACGCAGGAGTCTGACCCGTCAAGATCACAACATATGGTATGGGAAGCAACATTATCTACATTTCTAGCAAAGCTTTTGGTAGCCATGTCTTTTGCACTCCCGTTCCTGGTGCTCGACATAGAGAAGGCTATCATTATAAACATTTTTTGGGGGTTCATACTCATATCCATCCTTAGCAAATATATAGCAGATGTTCAAAAAGAAAATGCACTCTATGTGCTTACAGAACATGTACTGATAGCCATGTTTGTCATATTTGCAGCGCACTTTATTGGAACGTTTGCAAAGGAGGCATTTCCATTAAAATAATTTAAATAAATTCTGCGAGATTTCTCATTATGGCATACGAATTTAGGCTTCCTGATCTTGGGGAGGGAATGGAAGAGGCAACTATAGTAAAATGGCTTGTCAAACCTGGAGATTATGTAAAGAAGGATCAGAATATAGTGGAAGTGGAGACTGATAAAGCTATTGTTGAAATTCCATCTCCTTATGAAGGAAGGGTGCTTGAGCTTATGTTCAAAGAAGGAGATGTTGCAAAGGTTGGGAGTGTTTTAATAACTATAGGTGGAGAAAAGGAAAGCATTGTGAGAGAGACTGAAACTAAGGAAGAAAACGTTCAGATTGTTAAGGAGGCCGTTGCACCACCACGTATTAGGAAGCTTGCGCGTGAGTTGGGAGTGAATATCAGTGAGGTAAAAGGTAGTGGGCCACATGGGGAGATAAGCGAAGATGATGTGAGAAAGTACGCAAAGGGGAAGATGGCTGTGCTGAAAGAGCTTGAGAGAACTCCTGAGATGCGCATTGTTGAGAAGGTTCTGGAAACGGCACCACATGTTGAGGCTGTGCCAAAAGCACGTGAGCTCGCAAAAAAACTAAACATTGATCTCACCAAGATTGCAGGAACCGGCCCGGGTGGGGTTATAACTGTGGGTGATGTTGAGCGCACTGCAGAACGGCTTGAGAAGATTGTTGAGGTAAAAAAGATTGGGAAGGCTGAGGAAGTAGAGATGGTGCTAGAGAAGGTTGAGCATCCTATGAAAGAAAGGCAGGCAAGATTGCTTGAGACTCGCATACCTATAAAAGGGATAAGAAAAACAATAATCAATAAGCTTTCCAAATCCAACTCTCTGGCCGTGCAGACAGTGGCGATGGAAGAAGTAGATGTGACAAAACTTACAGAAGTGAGGGAGAAAGAGAAGATTGCTGCTTCAAGGCAGGGGATTAAACTTACATACCTGCCATTTATAATAAAAGCATGTGTGATTGGGCTAAGAAAACATCCATGGCTCAACTCATCGATTGATGAAAATACGAATGAGTTTGTGTTGAAGAAGTATTACAATATAGGGATTGCAATAGATACGGAAGATGGATTGATAGTCCCAGTAATAAAAGATGTTGAGTTGAAAAGCATACTTGACATTGCCCATGAGATTGAATTGCTTGCGGAGAAGGCACGGCAGAGAAAGCTTACTTTTGATGAGGTTAAGGGTGGGACATTCACTATAACAAATTGGGGGTCGATTGGAGGGACGTTTGGTACACCTATCCTTAACTATCCTGAGTGTGCAATACTAGGAGTTGGGAGAATAGAAAAGAAGCCGTGGGTTGTTGGGGATAAGATTGAAATAAGACATATACTTCCATTATCTCTTACATTCGACCACAGGATTGTTGATGGTGCTCAGGCTGCAAGGTTCTTAGTTGACATAAAAAGATACTTGGAAGACCCTACACATTTACTGGTGGATATTGTATAGTTGTGATAATATAAGCAAGCATGAGTGATAGTAGAATAAGCAATATTACACCCTCAATAAGTAGTGGTACTATCACTACAGCAGCTGACTTAATACCACTGATCCCGTGGGCCTTCTTAAATGCAATGAACTTTATGTAAAGAGTATAGATGTATAAGATCATAGTTATTCCAGAAATCAAATATATGAATGGAGTTACAATACATGAAATGACTGGAATATAGGAAAGGATACCTATAGGGATCTGAATTATAGATAGTAGGAGAAGGACTGCCCACATCCCAAGGAGAGGTAAAACAGATGCGTTCAGGTGCACTCTAAAGCCCGCCTTCCCACCAACAATCCTTGCTACTATAAACTCAAGCAAGGAATGTAGTATGTACAGTATAGGTAGAAGAAGAAACAATGCTAGTACAATAACAAAAACTAATGGATTGATAGCAATAAGAATTATTACCAGAGGGTTCAGCAAACCAATAAACATGCTTAATAGACTCATTACATACAAATCAACTATTATGGAGGAAGTTGAGGTTATGCTGCTCTCAAGCTTCTCTTCAGGTTTTAGGAAAAACTCCTTCCATACCTTAACCCTTTTGTAGGGAATGTAGGAGATTATCTTATCAACGTATGATAGATAGATTGTAATCAATTCATCTATGTTTATATCCGATTCTGAGATCCGTGAAACCAGTGAAGCGCTCATTGTTTACAAATTACAAAATAAACATTTAAAACCATAACTCCACTCAGTTTTAACAACTAATACTATCTGCGGCAAGACGGGCGTATCTTACAACAAAGATTCAGGATTTTACTTTGAAGGATTAATATAGGTGTCAAAAAATAGAGAAAGTCAAGGTTTAAAACATTTTCAAGAGAGGTTAGATTATGGTGATGGGAGAGATAAGCAGAGAGTATGACCTTGCTGTACTGGGAGGTGGGCCGGCTGGTTATATTGCCGCAATAAGGGCCGGACAACTAGGAATGAAAACTGTGCTCATAGAAAAGGAGTTTTTGGGTGGCACATGCCTAAACTTTGGGTGTATTCCTTCAAAGATGCTACTCAATGTTTCTGGAATTATGGAAGAGATGAAATATTTAGATAAGATTGGTGTTAAGAATAGGATTGAAAAAATTGATATAAAAAAACTGCAATCAGAAAATGTCAGGGTGGTAGAAAACTTAAGAGAAGGGATATCTTTCCTGTTGAGAAAGAATAATGTGGATGTGATATATGGGAATGGTAGGTTTGAGTCATCACAGCACATTCACATAGACCTAAACAGAGGGGGGCATGAAAGTGTTGCATTCAGAAAAGCAATCATTGCTACTGGATCGCGACCGAGGATACCTGAAAATATAAGACTGAGCAAAAATGTGATAACTTCAAGAGATGCACTGTTTCTTGATAGGGTGCCAAAAAGGCTTGCAATCATAGGTGCAGGATATATTGCTGCAGAGATTGGTACATTTTATTCAATGTTGGGGAGTGAAGTGCACATACTCGCGCGCTCTCGTCTTCTTTCACATGTTGAGAAGGAGCTTGTAGATGTTGTATTAAAAGATTCAAAAATCAATGTGCACGAGAATTGCATAATAGAAAAAATTAATGATATAGGAAATGAAGCTGAGGTCTTTTTCATTTCAAATGGCAAAAAACAGACTATACTTGCAAAAGTATTGGTTGCGATTGGTACTGTGCCAAACACATCGGATATCGGCATAGAAGGATTGGGTATACAAATGGATGAGAAGGGGTTCATAAAGGTTAACGAAGGAATGGAAACCTCAACCAAGAACATTTATGCGGCAGGTGATGTGGTAGGCGAACCCATGCTCGCTCACAAGGCATTCATGCAGGGGAAGGTTGCCGCAGAATCTGCAGCTGGCATCAAAGGGGCTGCATTTGATGTGAAGTGTATACCTGCTGTAGTGTTTACAAACCCTGAGATTGCTATTGTTGGAATGAGTGAAGATGAGGCAAGGAAGAAAGGATATGATGTATTGAGTGCACGGTTCCCATTTTCTGCACTGGGAAGGGCAGTTGCAAATGGAAGAAGTGAGGGATTTGTTAGAATAGTTTATGAGAGAACTGGTAGGGTATTGGGGGTTAGGATGGTTGGTAAGAACGTTTCAGAGCTATTGGGAGAAGCTGGGCTTGCAATTGAGATGGGTGCATTTCTTGATGATGTTGCAGAAACTGTGCACACACACCCAACTATTTATGAATCTTTGCATGAGGTTGCAGAGCTTGCACTGGGAAAACCCTGGCACTATGCAAAAATGTAATCATCTCCAAAAATTCCAATCATCTGAACAATACTTTGTCATCGCAAGCTTGTTGGCATCTATAAACTCATCAGTGCTCAGCTCACCAAAGTAAAATTCTTTACCATCACAAAAACCTTTCAAGAGGGAATCGTAAAGTCTTTTTATATCCACATCAGCAAGGCTCCTTATGTTCGTAACGCGCTCATGCACGTTTTTTATCATTTTATCCCGTATCTTTTCATCGCTTATTCTAAGGCACCTAAACATTGTGTCAAAATCGGAATCGTAAAGTATTGTGCCATGCTGCAGCAGTACTCCATTCCTACGCGTCTGGGCATTTCCAGATATCTTCTTCCCTCCAACAACAACATCATTAATCGGGACGAACTCTGCATTTATTCCTATCTCTCTCAACCCGTTTATTATCCATCCACATATTACCTTGTACGATTCAATTATCCCGCTGGGAAACATGTACTGTGGGGCAATCACGCTGTAGGTTATTTCTCCAGATGAATCATGGTACACTGCCCCTCCCCCTGTCCTCCTTCTCACATAATCTATCCTATTCTTTTTGCAGAACTCAACATCTACCTCATCAATAATACTCTGGAAATATCCTATGCTGACTGCAGAAGGCTCCCACATGTAAAACCTTATTGTAGGATCGGCATGACCTTCAGCAACAGCATTACTTACCGCCTCATCAATTGCCATGTTCATGGCAGCATTGTTCTTTGATAGCCTTACCACCCTCCACATACTCATACTTTACCTACCTCTTTAGTTTCAGGGCCGTTCTCCAATGAATATGCCTCCTTCAGCATACTGCAGATATCAGATTTTGAGAAGCCTATACACTCAACACCGTGCAGTGATTTATCAACGATAACCTCAATGAGGGATATGTTCTTTCCAGTAAGATTTTTCTCTATGCGTGTGATTGCATCCTCTGGATGCATGAAAAAATCTCCTGTTATCCTTACAAATGCAATAATGTTTCTGTTAAAGTGAGCCTGAATCCTTACAAGCTTTCCCCCGCTTATCTTCCTCTCAACAACTACCATCAAACATTCCTCTTGTGAATTAATATGTTCCGGAGAGCATTTAGAGGTGTTTCAACACAACCTGCCCTGCTGGGAGAGGGTAAAAACCCGAGAAAAGCAACAAGATTATCGTAGGTAATGTTGTACAATTCATCCACCTTCATTCCTACTATGTGCTCACAAAGAACCTCTGCGCTCGCATTAGAGAGCACACAGCCAGTCCCACTGTACATTGCATCAACAACCTTGCCGTTCTCAATCTTCAGATGTACACTTATTTTATCACCGCATGGTGAGTTTGATGCGATTGCACTCAGGCCACCCTCTAGAACACCTTTATGCCTTGGAAACCTAAATCTTTCTACTATCTCATCATAGTTCATAAAGAAAACACCTTCCTAACATGCCCAATGCCATCAAAAAATGCATCAATGTCTTCCTTTGTGTTGTAAAAGTATATGCTTGCCCTTGCAGTATATTCAATACCCAA
>JBMFNT010000006.1:0-8536 GCA_049970015.1 Candidatus Micrarchaeia archaeon | reverse complement strand
CCATCAAAAAATGCATCAATGTCTTCCTTTGTGTTGTAAAAGTATATGCTTGCCCTTGCAGTATATTCAATACCCAACACATTGTGAAGAATCTGGGCACAGTGGTGCCCTGCACGTATACATACATTGCTTTCATCAAGGATTGCTGAAACATCATGCGGATGTACACCTTCAATGTTGAAAGAGAATATTCCTATTGAAGATTGCACCTCATTGCTTGAATACACTTTCAAAAAGTCATACTCCTCTGCCATTTTCAATGTATAAGACTGCAATTCATCCTCAATGGAGCGTATCTTATCAAAACCGACCTTGTAAAGGTAATCTAATGCAGCTCCAAACCCTATAACTCCAGCAATGTTTTGGGTGCCCGCCTCAAATCTTTGCGGAACCTCTGCAGGAATAAAAGAATGCCTTTCAACACTGCGGACCATGCTGCCTCCTCCAAAGAAACATGTTATGCTGTCAAGATGCTCACTCTTCCCAATAAGAACACCCACACCTGTCGGCCCAAGCATTTTATGTGCAGAAAATGCGATGTAATCTACCCCCAAGCCATTAAAATCTATATTGATATGTGGAGCACTTTGGGCACAGTCCATAACAGTTATTATCTCATTATCCTTACACAGCCTGATTAATCTCCTCGCATCATTAATCGTACCGAGTACGTTTGATGCATGCGTAAAAGAGAATACCTTAGGCCTGAACTCTTCGATCTTCCTCTCAAAATCATCATAATCAAGCTTAGTGCCATCCAACTTTACATACTCAATGTTTGCACCAGCGAGCATCCATGGAAGTATGTTGCTATGGTGCTCCATTTCTGTTATGAGGATTTTATCCCCTTTATTTACAATGGACCGAGCAAGCTGGTTTATTGATTCTGTGGTATTCCTAGTAAAAACTACTTCCTCTGGTTTGGAATGAAACATTCTTGAAACTGTCTCACGAACTTTTTCATACCTCTCTGTTGCCTGCTCACTCATCCTATAAACCCCCCTGTGGACATTTGCAGGATAGTTTTCATAATAATCTCTCATGGCTTCAATGACCTGCCTCGGCTTAAGAGAGGTTGCTGCACTGTCAAGGTAGTGATATTTTTCAATCACTGGAAAATCATCCAAATACTCAATTTTACTCATGTGAATCACCTATAATCTTACTCATCCGCCATAACATGCCTGAAATGAAGCCTTCCTCAACAAGCCTTCGCGATAATTCATTTGTCAGGCCACGACTCATCAAATACTCAACTTGTAATGGGTTCATATCAGACACGCTTACAGAATGTGATACGCGTGCATCTTTGTTATGCACTTTGAGAATGGGTAGCACTTTAAGGACTGAATCCCTGTGCTTCAAGAACTTGCACGAGAGGTTTGCATTTGTGTTTGATGCATTTTTGGAAACTTCAACATCACCTTTAAAATCATGCACAGAACCTTCATGCAGAACACCTAACATGTTCACATCACTTGAAGAATTGCTCTCAGTATGTACGCTCCTGACATCTAAGTTAATCACTGAATTTTTGTGGTTTAACACAAGGTTGTTTATTACAGTGGAACTGTCCTCATGTGAGGCACAAGATACTGTTCCGTAAAATTTAGATTGTACTGAAAATATGTTATTTACAGAAACCTTGCCACCATCATTGTGGCCGTTAAAACTGAACTTCCTATCCTTGCCTTGTAGTTTAGTATTGAAGATGCAAACTGACTTTCTTGCATTAAATCTAATATTGACATCTCCAGACTCACAAAAAAGAGATGCTATGAGCTTTGAGTATGGAGCAGTTTCAATATCAACCATAACATCATCGATAATGCGCAATGCAACATTTACAGATTCATTTTCAGGAATGCGTATGAATATATTCCTGCCAGATATGCGTGCATACTTGCTATCTCCAATGATGTATGCCCTTTTCATTTCTATGCACTTCCCTCAAAAGAGAATCCTGCTTTCTCAAGCTCTTCCAAAAGCCCAGGGCCGCCTTCCCTGTCAATATGACCATTACCAAACACATAAACTTTTGTTGGTGAAAGCATCTTTGCAGCCTGCAAGTTGTGGGTTATGTACAACACAGCCATGCCCTCACTGGATTTTTTCCGTACTATATCTAATATAGAGCGCAGAGAATCTATATCAAGGCCAGAATCAGGCTCATCAAGTATGGCAACCTTCGGGTTTAGCATGAGCATATGAGCTATTTCATTCTTCTTACGCTCTCCACCTGAAAATCCAACATTAATGTATCTGTTATAGAACTCACTTCCTAACCGGCATGCTTCTAGTGCACTCTCAAAATTTTCCTTAAACTTCTCAATATCTTCCTTTATACCTCTTGCAAGCAAGGCATGTCTTATAAGATTTGAGTTTCTAACGCCTTCCACCTCAATTGGGTTTTGAAAAGAGAGGTACAAGCCTGCTCTTGCACGCTTGTCAGGAGAAAAGTTTGTTATATCAACACCATCTAAGAATATCCTGCCGGTAACTCTGTACGCACTGAGCCCTATAATTGCACCTGCAAGTGTGCTCTTTCCAGAACCATTTGGACCTATAATAATATGAACCTCTCCCCTCTTCACATTTAAAGATACATTTCTTATTATTTCCTTATTGTTCACAGAGACTCCCAATCCATCAACCATTAAAACAAATTGCCCTGTCATCCAACATACGCCTCCTCACTGCTTTCCACATACTGGCGAATGTAGTTGTTCAGCTCAATCGCATACTCAAGTGGGATTTCTCTAAGTATTGGCTCAATAAAACCATTAACATACATAAGAATCGCTTCCTCCTTGCTTATCCCACGGCACATTGCATAATCAATATACTGTTGGGAGATTCTAGTAGTGGTCGCCTCATGCGCAAAATGCACATCCTCATGCTCAGATATCCTTGAATATGGAAATGTATCAGCCATTGAGCGTGCACCAATGAGTAGTGAATTGCAATCAACATTTGAGACTGCACCGCGCGCACCACTGCCAATGTCCACAAGTCCCCTGTATACACTGTGCCCGTCATCAATGCATATACTTCTTGAGGATACTTTTGATTTTGTACTTGGAGCCATGTGAATCACCTTTGCACCACTTTCCTTAACCGTGCCTTTCTGTGCAACTGTAATGGCAAGATGTGTTGCACACGCTCCCCTGCCAACAAGTATGCTTGATGGGTAGAGCATTGAAACCTTTGCACCCAACGACCCACCTACCCATTCCATAACTGCACCATCATAAACTACTGCACGTTTTGTATTGAGATTGTATATGTTCTTGCTCCAATTTTGAACTGTTGTATATCTGACATGGCTATTGTTCCCAGCAATAACTTCCACAACTGCTGAATGTAATGAGTACTTACTTTGTGCAAGTGCAGTACATCCCTCAATGTAATGAACTTTTGATCCCTCTCCGGCTATTATTAGTGTGTGCTCGAACTGCCCCTCACCTTTTTCCTTCATATAAAAGTATGCATGCATCGGTAGTGAAACATTCACCCCATCAGGAACATACAAGAAAGTGCCACCGCTCCATAGCGCATAGTGAAGCGCGCTGAACTTGTTATCATCTATCGGAACAACCTTTGTGAAATGTTTGCGAACGAGTGATGGATACCTGCGGACAGCCTCATCCATGCTGCAAAATATAACTCCCTGTTTCTCAAAATCCTGCCTGATGCGTTCATATACACTCTCAGACATGTACTGCGCCACTGACCCCCCTAATAAGTTACACTCTGCGCGTATAATCCCTGCATCCTCATAAACCCTCCTTATACCCTTTGGAACATCTGCCCAGTCTGTTGCCTTGATTGGGACAGGGTTGTATAAAGACATATCATCGAAATCAAGCACTGAAATGTCTGGAACCTGCCACGATGGCATTGGCTTGCTAACAAATGCATCATATGCCTTAAGCCTGAGATTAAGCATCCATGCCGGCTCCTTCTTTGATTTTGAAATTTGCTCTACTACGGATCTGCTGAACATTCCTAATCACTCGTCTTTTCAACAACAAACATTTTCCTGTTTACAGGAACAATTTTTAGGGAGTTGCCTTTTGTTAGGCCCATATACTTTGCAAGGTCTTCTGGTATGGACATTACCAATGACCTACCTGAATAAGTTACTTTGCGTTCAAAGAACATGTTCTTCTTCTCGATATTTTCTATTGAAAGGTTGCAAAGCTTGCAATTCACCACATCTTTCACCATAAGATCACTTATCAGATTAGTGAAAGATAAGTATATAAACTAATACCAATACTTAAAAATGTTTAAATTAGTAATGTTCACATGCTTGACATTGAGTTGTTTAGAAAAAACCCTGAGATAATAAAAGAAAGCGAGAGAAAGAGGTTCAGGGACCCTTCAAGGGTTGATGAAGTAATACGGCTAGATGTGGAATGGAGGACTACACAGAAAAAAATGGAGATGATGAGGAAAAAGCGAAATGAGGTGTCCATTAAAGTTGGGGAGATGAAAAAGTCAGGAAAGGATGTACAGGCATTGGTTAGTGAGATGCGGGTGCTCGGAGATGAGATTTCAAAAATGGAAAAAGTGTGTGAAGAGCTTATAAGAAAGAGAGATGAGATTAGGTATACCATAGGGAATATATTGCACAAAGATGTGCCAGTGGCAAAGGACGAATCCGGAAATAGAGTGATAAGGAAATGGGGTGAAGTAAAAAGGCCAGATTTTGAACCTGTGAGCCATGTTGATTTGTTGGTTAAGAGAGGGTTTGTTGACCTTGAAAGGGCTGCTGAAATAAGTGGAGCTAGATTTTACTACCTAAAAGGGGAATTAGTGAAACTTAACCTTGCGCTCATAAGCTATGCGCTCGATATGCTCACCCAAGAAGGGTACATTCTTATGCACACGCCATTCATCATGAAGGCAGAATATATGAAGGGAGCTGCAGAGCTGGGAGATTTTGAAAATACCCTTTACAAGATTGAGGGGGAAGATTGCTTCCTAATTGCAACTGCAGAACAAACACTTGCATCATACCATGCAGGTCAAATACTGAATGAAGAGATTCTGCCATTGAAGTATGCTGGCGTATCAGCCTGTTTTAGAAAAGAGGCAGGTGCTCATGGAAAAGATACAAAGGGAATATTTAGAGTACACCAGTTTGAGAAGGTTGAGCAGTATGTGTACTGCCTGCCTGAGGAGAGCTGGGAATGGCACGAAAAGATGATTAAAATAAGCGAGAGGATTCTGCAGGGGCTTGAGCTTCCATACAGAGTGGTGGACATTGCAAGTGGTGATATGAATGATAGTGCTGCAAGGAAGTATGATATTGAGGCATGGTTCCCGGTGCAGAATAAATACAGGGAATTGGTCTCTGGGTCTAATACAACAGACTACCAGGCGAGAAAACTTGGAGTACGGGTTATGAGAGAGAGGGGGGAAAAAGAAATCGTACATACGCTTAACTGCACAGCACTTGCCACTGAAAGGACTATTGCTGCAATCGTGGAAAATCACCAGGATGCTAAAGGAAGAATACATATCCCTGAAGTTTTATGGAAGTATATGGGTGATGTAAAAGTAATTTAAAGATTATGTGAGAGTTAGGTAATGGTGGTTAAATGGTTAGATGGGAAACTATTGCTGAATTTGCATTTATTGGAGGTGCGCTACTGGCAATACTACTTGGTACAGTGGATATTACAAACACACAAATGCAGAACCTAATATTGATATTGGGCAGCATAGTGGGGCTGGTAAATATATTTGACAAACAAATCGAGAGGTTTACGGGTGCACTTATTGTATTGCTGTTATCATCTATTACGTTCTACACGCTTGCAACAATGACTACTACCCCAATGCTCATTTTCTTCAGAAACCTATCGTTTGCCGTTGCGATGTTCACCGCGCCTGTAACATTCATACTTGGGTTCAAGGAAGTGTATAATATCGCAATGGAGTATAAAAACAATGCAGCAGAAACAAAAACAGCAAAAGCGAAAAGAAGAAAATAGATGCTATGCCATATAATGGCTTATTTCCTTTCCTATTTTTAGTATTTCACTGTTCTCAAGCTCGAGCAGGTGTTTGTCCATTGGCAGTTTATCTGGTACTACAAAGTGTGAGATTATGCCATCCTTTTGCATATGATTCAATAAAGATGCAATTGTTTTCAACTTGTGTTGGAACATATAAGTGATAATTGAGGCAACCCTCTGATCGAGAGGTGGCACATTTCTCTTTGTGATTGAGACAAGCATCGAATCAACCCTGGGCCTTGGAATGAACATGTGCCGAGGCACCTCAAAAACCTTATCTATGGTGAAATAATAATCTGCAAAAAATGAGATGCGGGAACGATCTTTTCCTCTGGCAGTAAGCTTTTGTGCAAATTCTCTTTGAAACATTAGAAAAGCGCAAGAAAAATCCCAATCCAAAAGTCTGAATATTACTTGAGAGGAAATGTAATAAGGTATGTTTCCAACTATCACATCCGTTTCAAATGGTCGAACATGCAAAAAGTCTGAACTTATTATCTCAACATTGACATATCCTGAAAACTTCTCCCTAAGAAAATTCACATACCACAAATCTTTCTCAATTGCATAAACATGCGCCGCTGTGCGTGCAAGTCGTTCTGTGAGACGACCATCACCTGCACCTATCTCAACAATCCTTTTACCTGATGGGCTCACAACAAACGTCTCCATATCAAGAATGCGCGGATTGGAAAGGAAACACTGCCCCAACTTCCTTATCCTTCGCATCAAATCATCTGTACTTTGCAGGCCTTACAAATAAGTAGTACTTTGACTTCTTGAGCTCATCCTCAATACGCTGGGCCAAAAATTCAGGTATCCGTGAGATGTGCACCCTCTTTTCTATATCAGAAAAACTCTGGAACGGTGCCTTGGCACGTTCATCAAGTATTGCCTGCATAAGCTTCTTTCCTATGCCTGGTATAAGCTCAAGCTGGTGCACATGTATATTTATGGGACCGCACCTGTTTATGAAATCAACAAATTCCTTCTCCCTTGCCATTATTATCTTGATTATTATTTCATGCAGACTATTCTTTGATGTTGAAGTAAGTTCATCATATGAAATTCTGCCACGTATGCTACCTATAACATCACGGTCCCCCTTACCTACATACGTGCGCTCGCCCACTCCTGGTGTCTTACCCACTTTAGGGTATGCCTCAAGGAGCGTGAAGAAACTCTCCCCTATGAGCTGAACTACAGGTTGCCTTCTCGGATCATCTGGCTTTCCGTATGGTAGGAAATCTAAGATGTATGCATATTCTTCCATTTGCTTATCAAAACGCCTTTCTTCATCTTCCAAATTGATCCACCCCTTAGCTAAAGGCTTCAGATATTATGCCCAATACTTCCTTTGCCTGTGCTGGTGTTATATCCTTTCTTTCCTGCTGCAAAATCAGCATTATCTCGCTCTCTTTCCTTGGTAGCAGATCAACAATCTTTACGGCCATTGCACGTGAAATGTATGGTTTTTCCAAGAGCTTTTCTATAACCTCATGCGCCTTAGAACTGCTGAGATGGCTGTGCTTGCGTGCATACTCAAGCGCATTCTTCTGCTCAAACCCTATTTCGCCCTCATTCTCCCGTTCCACAAGCATCTCCAGAACATCACAAAGAGGGACAGGTTTACTGTTCAGTATCTTTTTGCCAATCATCATATCACTCTACCGGGTCCAGGTGCACAGGTCGCGATATAAGCCGTTTCATGCTCGTACCATCGCGCACCTCTACTATGTAAGATGTACCACTCTTGCCAACTATAGTTCCATGCCTTCCTCTGTATCTTGGGTGAGGCATTCCGCTATGGCCGCCTTTTATGTTTATGACTACCTTGTCTCCAATGTTAAACTGCCTCTGAATAGCAGTTATCCCATACTTCCTCTTTGATGTAAGCGCTCTTGTGTATGTAGAGAGTGTTCCTCTTGACCTTTTAACCATCCTAAGTCACCACACAGAATGTTTAGGTATAAATACCTTTTTAAACTTTCTAAAAAATATCTTTTAAGGGTTTAAAAGGTGGAATTATGCCAAGGAAGAGAATATTACAACCAAAGTTTAGGATTGAAAACATTGTCGCTTCCGCAAGTCTTAATGTTGAACTTGACCTATACTCCATTGCAATGGAGGTGGAGGATGTTGAGTATGAGCCTGAGCAGTTTCCGGGAGCAATACTTAAACTGAAAAACCCAAAGGCTTCTCTCTTATTATTTAAGAATGGAAAGATAATATGTACTGGTGGCAAGAGTGAACTAGAGGTTAAGCATGCTATACAAAGGGCAATCAAAATACTTACTCCATACATAAAATAATATGTTTAGGATTGCATGTCTACTGGTGGCAAGAGTGAACTAGAGGTTAAGCATGCTATACAAAGGGCAATCAAAATACTTACTCATAAAATAGTATGTTTAGGATTGCATGTGTACCGGTGGCAAGAGTGAACTAGAGGTTAAGCATGCTATACAAAGGGCAATCAAAATACTTACTCCATACATAAAATAATA